>NZ_JBXVVI010000025.1:0-26369 GCF_057219155.1 Roseovarius sp. YIN77 | reverse complement strand
CCGTTTTGCGCTGACTTTTAGCCTCTCTGGCGGCAACGCCCATGATGCACCCGAGGGCCGTGCCCTGCTGGCAAACTGGCAGGCACCACCTCAGGGCGCAACCATGATCATGGATCGGGCCTATGAGGGCGATGAGACACGCCAGTTGGTGCTTGATTTGGGTATGACGCCCGTTGTTCCGCCAAAAGCCAACAGGTTGGTGAAGTGGGACTACGACCGCACCATCTACAAACGCCGCAATGAGGTCGAACGCCTGTTTCGAAGGTTGAAGGGCTATCGCCGCATCTTCTCAAGGTTTAAAAACTGGATGTCATGTACCAAGCTTTCCTCAACTTCGCTCTCATCGTGGACATGATTAAGTGTTAACAGGCCCTAATAACTCGAACCATTGGCCGGAGACCTCGAACACCCTGAGCTTGAATTTTTACAGGCCCTGTCATTTAGATTTCCTGCACCCCACCGACGACGCGCTGATCTGTGAAAGGAACGATATGGAAACGGTTAAAGAGATTTATCAAGACGTCTATCGCAACTATGCCTTGGCGTGGGAAACAGCCGATCCGGATTTGTGGCTTTCTCTTTGGGACGAGGGTGGAACGCAGATGCCACCGGGCGGGCCTTCGCGGAACAAGGACGATCTACGCCGTATCCTGCCACCCAGATTTGTTGAGGGTATGGTGAGGTCTTTTGTTATCGAATTGGATGAAATCGAAGTATTCGGCGACGTTGCATTTGTAAGGGGTCACTACACATGCGACTACGCAGAAGAATATGCGGAGCCTCGGACGGATGGTAAATTCTTGTCGATCCTAAAGCGACGGACAGACGGGAAATGGAAATTCCACATAGATTGTTTCAACTCTAATATTGATCCTGCGTACACCAGTTAATCCGCGAGCGGAGAGAAAAATCAGATTGGCATCCACCGCAAAAGGCCCGCTGCTGAATTTCATGCAATCCGCAGCGGATGGCCGGATTGAGCCCGGCCAGCAATCCGCCGGACATAGAGATCGATGATTGCGGCGAAATATACCTAAACTTCAGAGGCGCATATATAACTGATATCACCGGCCCATTTCTGGTTTGGCTTGTCGGCGTATACTTTTTTGATGTCGGATTTGTTTCTGACCTGCCGAAGGAAAGCTTGTTAGCGTGGTGATAGACTAGGCTGATCACAAGCAAACAGAGGTATCAGCTCCCGCTTGATAAGATTTTCGGTGGTCCGGCATATGTATGTCTAAACAGTGAAAGTGATTTCAATGCATGTACTTACGATAATCAGCCATCCAAATTCAGATTCCTTTAGTCACGCGATTGCGCATCGTTTCATTGATGGTGTCCGCGATGCGGGACATACGGCTGAATTGGCAGACTTGCATGCCGAAGGTTTCGACCCTCGTTGGTCGCTTCCTGATTTGGCTCAGTTTGAGCAACGCCCCATGCCGGATGACGTTCTGTTGGAGCAGGAACGCATAGACCGCTGCGATGCACTTTGCTTTGTCTTTCCACTCTACTGGTTTGGCATGCCCGCTATGATGAAGGGGTGGATTGATCGGGTCTGGTCTTGGGGCTGGGCGTATGACGAAGTAGGGGATCATGACAAATCAATGCAGCGCCCAAGAACCGGAGTGTTGTTGATTCCTGCCGGGGGGGCGCCAAAATCCTGGGAACCTTACAAACTCAGGGAGGCCATGGAAACTATATGGCGAACCGGGACACTTGGCTATCTCGGCATTAACGATCGACGTATTCATATAATGAATGGTTCAGCCGGTTCAGAATCTCGCCGCCAAGGAATTCTAATGACCGCTTATCAGGCTGGGTTGGATATCAACGAGTAGCATTCAGCAAGAGCAATAATTGTGCGCTGAGATAAATTGCAGAGTTCACGGCCATTGTTTTTGATCGTACTGATAAGATTTCGGCACCCGCTCTTTGGAAGCCTGTTTGTTTATTCGTAACAGCTTCGTGTCCCGCGGTCCTTAATGCGCTCATTGGAGTGGGTGAAGTGAAAGCTCGCTTCGTCGGCTCAACAGACCTTGGCGCGAAACCGGTATCGAACTGCGGTTAGGTTGGAAGGATTCTTATTTCTTCAATGACTGCCCGGTGAGATCTCAACTCCCCCTTGCCGACTCATCCCCTTTCCCCTATATCCCTTTCAACAGCGGCGCGCTGGCTTCCACCCCCAACGCTCCACCGGGAAATATCGACGGGCCGCGCGCCCGTTTTTTTGTGCTTGGATCAAAAATGTCAGACCTTGTTGCCAAAGCTGCCATAGACCGCCGATTGGCTGAGATTATTCAGCCGGTGATCGAGGATATGGGCTTTGAACTTGTGCGGGTCCGCCTGATGGGCGGAAAGGCCGCAATTGTGCAGATCATGGCGCAAAAGCCTGATGGCACGATCGAGGTCGATGATTGCGCCAGTATCTCGACCGCCGTGTCGGCGGTGCTGGATGTAGAGGATCCGATCTCAGACGCTTATACGCTAGAAGTGTCCAGCCCAGGGATCGACCGCCCCCTGACCCGCCTGAAGGATTTTGAGGATTGGGAAGGGCATGAGGCCAAGATCGAAACAGATGAGTTGATCGATGGCCGTCGCCGGTTCAAGGGCGTGTTGGCCGGGATCGAAGGTGACGAAGTGCTGATCAACATTCCCGAAGGGACCGTTGGCCTGAAATTTGACTGGCTGTCGGACGCCAAACTGATACTGACCGATGAGCTGATCCGTGAAATGTTGAAGGGCCGCAAGGATGCGGGCCAGATCGACGAAACCCAATTTGATGATGTGGAAACCGTCCTGGACGGGGATGAGGAGTAAGACCCATGGCAATTACCTCTGCGAACCAGCTGGAGCTTTTGCAAACTGCCGAGGCCGTGGCCCGCGAAAAGATGATCGACCCCGGTCTGGTTGTCGAGGCGATGGAAGAGAGCCTCGCCCGGGCTGCCAAGAGCCGTTACGGCGCCGAGATGGACATTCGTGTCTCTATCGACCGCAAGACCGGCAAAGCGACCTTTACCCGTGTGCGCACTGTGGTCGAGGATGAAGAGCTGGAAAATTATCAGTCTGAGCTGACCGTCGCACAGGCCAAACAGTATCTGGATGACCCGCAGGTCGGTGACACCATCGTTGACGAAGTCCCGCCAGTAGAAATGGGCCGGATTGCCGCCCAGTCAGCCAAGCAGGTGATCTTGCAAAAAGTTCGCGAAGCTGAACGTGATCGTCAATACGAAGAGTTCAAGGATCGCGCCGGCACCATCATCAATGGTGTGGTTAAGCGCGAGGAATACGGCAATGTCATCGTCGACGTGGGTCGCGGCGAAGCCGTCCTGCGTCGCAACGAAAAGATCGGCCGCGAAAGCTATCGCCCCAACGACCGCATTCGCGTGTACATCAAGGATGTCCGCCGCGAACAGCGTGGGCCCCAGATCTTCTTGTCCCGCACAGCGCCGGAATTCATGGCGGAACTGTTCAAGATGGAAGTGCCAGAGATTTACGACGGGATCATCGATATCAAAGCCGTAGCACGTGACCCGGGATCGCGCGCCAAAATCGCTGTGATTTCCTACGACAACTCGATTGATCCGGTCGGCGCTTGCGTTGGTATGCGCGGCAGCCGTGTTCAGGCGGTTGTATCGGAACTGCAGGGTGAAAAGATCGACATCATTCCATGGAATGAGGATCAGCCAACCTTCCTGGTGAACGCGCTGCAACCGGCCGAAGTAACCAAAGTGGTTCTGGACGAAGAAGCCGAGCGGATCGAGGTTGTCGTGCCTGATGAGCAGCTGTCGCTGGCCATTGGCCGTCGTGGTCAAAACGTGCGCCTGGCGAGCCAGTTGACCGGTCTGGACATCGATATCATGACTGAGGCCGAGGAATCTGAGCGTCGCCAGAAAGAATTTGAAACCCGCACCAAGCTGTTCATGGAAAGCCTGGATCTGGATGAATTCTTTGCCCAGTTGCTGGTGGCCGAAGGCTTTACCACGCTAGAAGAAGTCGGCTATGTCGAACAGGACGAACTGTTGGTCATCGACGGTGTGGATGAGGGCACCGCCCAAGAGCTGCAGGCCCGTGCCCGTGACTATCTGGAAGCCCAGGCCAAAAAGGCACTGGACAATGCCCGCGAGCTGGGGGCCGAGGACAGCCTGATCGGGTTCGAGGGTCTGACCCCGCAAATGGTCGAAGCACTGGCCGAGGACGGCGTCAAGACGCTGGACGATTTCGCAACCTGCGCAGACTGGGAACTTGCCGGCGGCTGGACCACTGTAGAAGGTGAACGCGTCAAGGATGACGGCCTTTTGGAAAAGTTTGATGTGACGTTGGAAGAAGCGCAGGCTCTGGTCATGAATGCCCGTATCCTGCTGGGCTGGGTTGACCCGGCTGATCTGGTGTCTGACGAAGAAGAAGCCGAGGGCGAAGACGGGACCGACGTAACCGAGGAGGCCGAGGCCTGATTTCAGGCCTCGGAGGCGCGTGATGTCCCGCGGTGGCAGGACAAAACCGGAGGCACCGTCTGAACGGCGGTGCATCGCAACCGGTGAAGCCGGACCCAAATGCGGGTTGGTCCGGTTTGTGGCCGATCCTGAGGGTCGGGTTGTACCGGATGTGGCCGAAAAACTGCCCGGCCGGGGCGTCTGGGTTTCGGCCAATCGCGCAGCGCTGGACAAGGCGGTTTCAAAGCGGCTGTTTGCGCGGGGGCTTAAGGCTTCCGTAACCATCCCCGAGGGATTGGTTGCAGAGGTCGAAACCCAACTGGTCCGGCGCACGGTTGACCTGATCTCTTTGGCGCGAAAGGGCGGCACCGCCGTCGCCGGATATGACAAGGTCAAGGATTGGTTGGCAAAGGAACGTGCCGTCGTGCTGATACAGGCCTCTGATGGATCGGAACGGGGCAAAACCAAGTTACGCGCGCCAACGGGACAAGACAGATATATCGGATGCCTGACCGCAAATGAATTGGGTTTGGCATTCGGACGGGAAAATGTGATACATGGCGCGCTTGGCGCTGGTGGACTCAGCAAACGTGTTGTAGAGGAAGCCAGACGATTAACCGGCGTGCGGGATAAAGACGGTGGAAGGTCCACCGGAAAGGTACGAAGACCACATGAGTGAGAATGACGGCAAAAAAACCCTGGGGCTGCGTGGTGGCTCTCATCCGGGCAATGTGAAGCAGAGCTTCAGCCATGGACGCACAAAAAATGTGGTGGTGGAAACCAAGCGCAAGCGCGTTGTCGTGCCCAAACCGGGCGCAGCAAAGCCCGGCGCCGCTGCCGGCAAACGCCCCACTGGTGATGCATCGAAACGTCCGGCCGGTATTTCCGATGCCGAGATGGATCGTCGTCTGAAGGCTGTTCAAGCTGCCAAGGCGCGGGAAGTCGAAGATGCCGCAAAGCGCGAGGCCGAAGAAAAGGCGCGTGCCGAAGAGCGTGAACGCCGCCGTGCCGAGCAAGAAGCCAAGGAACGTGAAGAGCGCGAACGCGAAGAGCGCGCCAAAGTCCGTGCCGAAGAAGAAGAACGCAAAGCCCGCGAAGCTGAAGAGGCCAAAGCCCGCGCCAAGGCCGCAGAGGCTGCGCCGCCGCCACCACCCGCCGATGCGGAAGGTGAAGTCAAGCGCAGCGTCAAGGCCACACCTGCACCGCGCAAACAGGAACGCGACACCCGCAATGAGGCCAAACCACGTAGCGGCAAGGGCCGTGACGACAGTGGCCGCCGTTCTGGCAAGCTGACGCTGAACCAGGCGCTGTCGGGTGAAGGCGGGCGCCAAAAATCCATGGCCGCAATGAAACGCAAGCAGGAGCGTGCGCGTCAAAAAGCGATGGGCCAAGCCCAAGAGCGCGAAAAAATCGTGCGTGACGTCAAGGTGCCAGAGGCGATTATCGTGTCTGAGCTGGCGAACCGGATGGCCGAACGCGTGGCGGATGTGGTCAAGGAGCTCATGAAAATGGGCATGATGGTCACGCAGAACCAATCCATTGATCAGGATACTGCCGAACTGATTATCGAGGAGTTTGGCCACAATATCGTTCGCATTTCCGACTCTGACGTTGAGGATGTCATCGACAGCGTTGAGGACAAGGATGAGGACCTGAAGCCGCGCCCACCGGTCATCACCGTTATGGGTCACGTTGACCACGGCAAAACATCACTGCTGGATGCGATCCGCAACGCCAAAGTGGTTGCGGGAGAGGCCGGCGGCATCACCCAGCATATCGGCGCCTATCAGGTGACCACGGATGACGGGGCGGTTCTAAGCTTCCTCGACACTCCGGGCCACGCGGCCTTTACCTCTATGCGGGCTCGCGGTGCACAGGTCACCGATATCGTGATTTTGGTGGTGGCTGCGGACGATTCCGTGATGCCGCAGACGATTGAGGCGATCAACCACGCCAAGGCGGCCGGTGTGCCAATGATCGTGGCGATCAACAAGATTGACCGACCGGCCGCCGATCCAAACAAGGTTCGCGCTGAATTGTTGCAACACGAGGTGGTTGTGGAGGCGATGTCCGGCGAAGTTCAGGATGTGGAAGTTTCCGCCATCACTGGCCAGGGACTGGATGACCTGCTGGAAGCCATCGCTCTTCAGGCCGAAATCCTTGACCTAAAAGCCAACCCCGATCGTGCGGCCTCTGGCGCCGTGATCGAGGCGCAGCTTGATGTGGGCCGAGGCCCGGTCGCGACTGTTCTGGTGGAAAAGGGCACTTTGCGTCAGGGCGATATCTTTGTTGTCGGTGAACAATCCGGTAAGGTTCGTGCGCTGATCAATGACCGTGGCGAACGCGTCGAAGAGGCCGGCCCATCCGTACCGGTTGAGGTTCTGGGTCTGAACGGCACGCCAGAAGCGGGCGATGTTCTGAACGTCGTTGAAACCGACGCTCAGGCCCGTGAAATTGCCGCCTATCGTGAACAAGCTGCCAAAGACAAGCGGGCCGCCGCAGGTGCTGCGACAACGCTTGATCAGCTTTTGGCCAAAGCCAAAGAGGACGAAAACGTCGCCGAACTGCCAATCTTGGTCAAGGCAGACGTTCAGGGCTCTGCCGAGGCGATCGTTCAGGCCATGGAAAAGGTCGGCAACGACGAGGTCCGCGTGCGGGTTCTACACTCTGGCGTCGGCGCGATTACCGAATCCGATATCGGATTGGCCGAAGCATCGGGTGCACCGGTTCTGGGCTTCAACGTCCGGGCCAATGCCTCTGCCCGCAACACCGCCAATCAGAAAGGCGTGGAAATCCGCTACTACTCGGTGATCTACGATCTGGTTGATGATGTTAAAGCCGCGGCCTCTGGCCTGTTGTCGGCTGAAGTTCGTGAAAACTTCATCGGCTATGCCCAGATCAAAGAGGTCTTCAAAGTCTCTGGTGTCGGTAAAGTGGCTGGCTGTCTGGTTACCGAAGGCGTCGCGCGCCGATCTGCGGGTGTGCGCCTGTTGCGCGACAACGTCGTGATCCACGAGGGCAACTTGAAAACGCTGAAACGCTTCAAAGATGAAGTGAAAGAGGTGCAGTCTGGTCAGGAATGCGGCATGGCGTTTGAGAACTATGACGATATCCGCGCTGACGACGTGATCGAAATTTTCGAGCGCGAAGAGGTCGAACGCCAGCTCGACTAAGTCAAGAACGATCCCAATCAATTTCAAAACCGCCCCAACATTTTGGGGCGGTTTTCGTTTGGGTGAGGGTCAGAAACTATTTTCTTGCATCTATGGTGGGTCTTCCTGTTCACTGCTGCGTCATGAATGACGTGAAATCGCGGGGGGACCATGACCAAAGAATTTGCAGAGGATACCAGGACCAAGACCAAAAAAATATCGAACAAGAAATATGATGCCGCCTTGGCTGACATGCAGATTGAGCTTGTGAAGTTGCAGGAATGGGTCAAGCAAGAGGGGTTGAAAATCGCCGTGATTTTTGAAGGTCGCGATGCGGCAGGTAAGGGCGGCACGATCAAACGGCTGACCCAGTATCTAAGCCCGCGCGTGGCCCGGATTGTCGCCCTTCCCGCCCCGACCGAACGCGAACAATCGCAATGGTATTTTCAACGATATGTTCCGCATCTACCGGCAGCAGGCGAGATCGTGATTTTCGACCGATCCTGGTACAATCGCGCCGGTGTCGAACGGGTCATGGGGTTTTGCACCGACGCGGAATATGAGGAATTTTTCACGTCAGTGGTTGAGTTGGAACGCATGCTGGCCCGATCTGGCATCATCGTGATCAAATACTGGTTTTCAGTCAGTGATACCGAACAGGAACGGCGCTTTCGGTCCCGTCTGACGGATCCGCTGAAACGGTGGAAACTGTCACCGATGGATCTGGAATCACGTTCGCGCTGGGTGGAGTATTCAAAGGCCAAAGACGAAATGATGGCGCGTACAGACATCCCCGAGGCGCGCTGGCATGTCGTCAACGCGGATGTCAAAAAGCATGCACGCTTGAACTGCATCGCGCATTTCCTTGACCAACTTCCCTATCAAGATGTAGTGCCCGAAGATATCGAATTTGGAGAAAGGCCCGAGCATCCAGAATATGTCCGTCCACCATTTTCAACCCAAAACATCATCCCTGAACCCTATACCCCTGGGTCAAAATAGACCCTGATCTTGAAGGCACCATATGACAGATACATTCAACGAAGACCTCTTTTTAAAAGGGCTGGAGCAGCGCAAGGCGACGCTTGGCGCCGAATATGTGGAAAAGAACCTGGCGGCAGCCGATGAATTTACCCGCCCGTTTCAGGAGGCGATGACCGCCTGGTGCTGGGGATTTGGCTGGGGCGATGACGTCATCGACGCCAAAACCCGGTCGATGATGAACCTGTCCATGATTGGCGCACTGGGCAAAATGCATGAATGGGAAATTCATTGCCGCGGCGCGATCGGCAATGGCGTCAGTGTTGAGGAAATTCGCGCCATCATCCACGTGATCGGCATCTATTGCGGTGTTCCACAGGCGTTGGAATGCTTCCGGGCGGCGCGCAAGGTTCTGACCGAACAAGGCATGATCTGAATTGTGGATTGTGATGGGTTTTAGGCGGCCTCGGCATTCACAGGGCATCCTGTAAATGTCTGGTTGCCAACCCGGACAACAATCTTACCGTTCTTCAATTGACGGACAAACAGCCCCTGAACCAGGATATGCGGCCCTAATCTGATTGTCTTTAACATGATGTCGCCCCCCCGGATCGATCACGCCGAATAGATTAACCGATTCTTAACAGTTTTGGAGTCTCAATCTGAATCTTCAATTTGGAAACAGTTTGTTGAAGAAATCAAAGCCAGTCCCGCAGGATCGGGACCAGCGGGATATCCGCAGGTGGCATGGGATAGTTTCGCAAATCGCGGGCGCGCACCCATTTTAGGGCCTGCCCTTCGCGTGACATGGGGGTGCCTTCCCATTTGCGGCAGGCAAAAAGCGGCATCAAGAGATGAAAATCCGCGTAACTGTGGCTGGCAAAGGTCAGGGGCGCCAAACAACTGCCCCAGGTATGAATGCCCAGTTCCTCTTCCAATTCGCGGATCAGCGCGACCTCTGGGGTTTCACCGGGTTCGATCTTGCCGCCAGGAAACTCCCACAGGCCCGCCATGGACTTGCCCTCTGGCCGCTGCGCAAGCAGAACGCGCCCATCCACATCGATGAGCGCAACAGCCGAGACCAGAACCGTTTTCAAGAGCGATAATCCCCGTTGATCGAAATGTATTGATGGGTCAGATCACAGGTCCACACCGTGGATGTCCCGTCGCCCAACCCCATTCCGACGCGGATCAAAAGTTCCTGACCCTTCATATGGGCGCTTGCGTCTTCTTCGCTATATCCCGCCGCGACCCAACCGTTTTCGGCGACCAGAACATCGCCAAAATGAATAGACAGCAGGTCACGGTCAGCCTGGGCGCCCGATTTCCCGATCGCCATCACCACACGGCCCCAGTTTGCATCCTCGCCCGCAATCGCAGTTTTGACCAAGGGGGAATTTGCGATCGACATGGCCACTTTTCTGGCATCAGCGTCATCGACGGCACCCTCCACGCGCACTTCGACAAACTTGGTCGCGCCCTCACCATCGCGTACCACCTGATGGGCCAGATCCAGCATGACCTCGCCCAGCGCTGCCTTGAAGGCCCCAGCCGCATCGCCATCTGCATCCGTGATAGCAGGGGCATCAGACTGCCCGGTGGCCGCCAAAAGCAGCGTGTCAGAGGTAGAGGTATCGCTGTCCACAGTGATACAGTTGAAAGTGCGATCGGTCAGGTCTGACAACATCTGCTGCAGGATCGGCTGCGCCACATTTGCATCGGTGAAGATATAGACCAGCATCGTCGCCATATCCGGGGCAATCATCCCAGATCCCTTGGCGATGCCCGCGATGTTCACGGTGCCCCCGATATCGACCGTGGCAGCAGAGCCTTTGGCGAAGGTGTCGGTGGTCATGATCGCGGCGGCGGCACCATCGATCTTGTCCTCAGACAGCGTTGCGGACAGGTCTTCCAGCTTGGCGATGATCCGGTCATGGGGCAGTCTTTCGCCGATCACCCCGGTGGAACTGGTAAACACCCGCGACGCCGGAACATTTGCGGTGTGGGAGACGGCCTCGCAAATCGCGGCGACGGATTCTTCGCCCGCCCGTCCGGTAAAGGCGTTGGAGTTGCCCGAATTCACGACAATCGCCGCCCCTTGTGACGCGTCACCACCGATTTTCGCCTGACAGTCCAACACATTGGCAGACCGGGTAGAGGATCGCGTAAACACCCCGGCAATCGCTGTCCCCGGCACCAATCGTGCCAGCATCACATCAGTCCGCCCTGCATATTTAACCCCGGCGGCGACGGCAGAGAACTCCGCCCCGGCTATTTTGGGCAATTGAGGGAACCCGTCTTTGGGGGCGAGCGGGGAAACCTGTGTTGCTTTGTCTGCCATGTCTGGGCCTCTTAATCTGCAAGAATGTCCGGGTCGGACAGGACCGATGGGTCCATTGTTTCGATATCTGCTTGCGTGATATCTGCGGCATCCGTCAAGGAATTGATCAGATTTTCCACAGCCTTTTGTTCAACATTGGCTTCCAGTTCGGCGCGGACATCCTCTAGCGCTGGGATCGGGGCATCGCGGGTGTCATTAAGCTTAACAACATGCCATCCAAACTGGGTTTTGACGGGGTCGGAAACCGCACCAACCTCAAGTCCAACGACAGCGTCCTCAAAGGCCGGGACCATAGCGCCCAGCCCGAACCATCCCAGCACACCGCCACCGGGGCCAGAGGGACCGGTGGATTTTTCCTTTGCCAGTTCGGCAAAATCGGCCCCACCATTCAAGGCCTCAATCAACGCTGTGGCCTCTTCTTCGGTTTCAACAAGGATGTGGGAGGCGTTGTATTCCGGCGCGGGCACTACCCCACCGTAGAGATCATCATAAGTGGCCTGAACGGCCTCTTCGGTGATCGCCTCGGAAACGGCCTCGGTCACGACCGCATTGGCGCGGATAGCCTGAGTTTCGTTTTCAATTGACAGGCGTACGGCTTTCGGATCGTCGCCTTCCAACGCCTGCGACAGGACCTCTTGCTGGATCATCTGTTGCAGAAGCCCCTGAAACAGAACCTCATCCGGCAGGCTTTGATATTGTTCGGGCAGGCCCTGGCGTGCGACCACCAGATGGCCCACGGTAATGTCTGATCCATTGACCGTTGCGACCACGGTATCAGCGCTGGTGTCCTGTGCCGCCACGGGCAGCGCCACCATCAGCGACAAAGCCGCACCCGTCAGGATTTTCGTGTGTTTCAGCATCTCTTTTTCCTTTGATCCGGCGCGAGCGGCGCGTGACGTTGACACTACCAGCCCCGCCCCTTACATCGCTGAGGGATCAAGTGTGTCTGGCAGGTTCTTCCCCGCTTACTTAGGGGTGTCATCCGGATCGGGCAAGGCGCATCTGACACGATCACATCAGGAACGCATCGAGCGGAGAAAACATGCTGGGTTTCGGAACACTTGCCAAAAAGGTGTTTGGCACACCGAATGATCGCAAGATCAAAGCGACCCAAGGGATCGTGGACAGGATCAACGCCTTGGAACCAGAGTTTGGGGCGTTATCGGATGAGGGCCTGATTGAAAAGACCAACGCCCTGCGCGAACGCGCCAAGGGCGGCGAGGCGCTGGATGACCTCTTGCCCGAAGCCTTTGCCAATTGCCGTGAGGGCGCCAAACGGGCCCTTGGCTTGCGCGCCTTTGATGTGCAGCTGATGGGCGGGATTTTCCTGCATGAAGGCAATATTTCAGAGATGAAGACCGGCGAGGGGAAGACGCTGGTTGCGACCTTCCCGGCCTACCTGAATGCTCTGACTGGCAAGGGTGTACACATCGTCACCGTCAACGACTATCTGGCCAAGCGTGATTCAGAATGGATGGGCAAAGTCTTTAGTGCGCTCGGTCTGACCTGTGGCGTGGTTTATCCCCAACAGGACCCGCAGGAAAAGAAAGCCGCCTATGACTGCGATGTGACCTATTCGACCAATAACGAATTGGGTTTCGACTATCTGCGCGACAATATGAAATCTGAACTCAGCCAGATGTTCCAACGCGATCATAATTTTGCGATCGTGGATGAGGTCGACTCCATCCTGATTGATGAGGCGCGGACGCCCTTGGTGATTTCCGGCCCAGCGCAGGATCGGTCTGACCTGTACGTCAAGATCGACAAGCTGGTCCCCCGTCTGAGCGAAGAACATTATACGTTGGATGAAAAAACCCGGAACGTCACCTTCACTGATGAAGGCAACGATTTTCTGGAGAACCTGCTGCAATTCGAGGGCCTGCTGCCCAAAGAACAATCGCTCTATGACCCAGAATCAACCACGATTGTGCATCACATCAACCAAGGCCTGCGCGCACATAAGCTGTTTACCAAAGACAAGGAATATATCGTCCGCGACAACGAGGTCGTGTTGATTGATGAATTTACGGGCCGGATGATGGCCGGGCGTCGCCTGTCGGACGGGCTGCACCAGGCGTTGGAGGCCAAGGAAGGCGCGGCCATTCAACCCGAAAACGTGACGCTGGCCTCTGTGACATTCCAAAACTACTTCCGCCTTTACAACAAACTGGGCGGCATGACCGGGACCGCAGCGACCGAGGCAGAAGAGTTTTCCGAAATTTATGGTCTGGGCGTGGTCGAAGTGCCCACAAACCAGCCCGTCGCCCGTGTGGATGAGGATGATGCCATCTATCGCACCGGGGGCGAGAAATATGAGGCCATCGTAGAGACCATCAAAGAGGCGCATGGCAACGGCCAGCCGATTTTGGTTGGGACCACATCGATTGATAAATCCGAATTTCTGTCTGACTTGCTGGGCAAGGCCGGGATAAAGCACAACGTTCTGAACGCCCGCCAACACGAACAAGAAGCGCAGATCGTTGCCGATGCCGGCAAACTGGGCGCGGTTACCATCGCCACCAATATGGCCGGGCGCGGTACTGACATTAAATTGGGCGGTAATGTCGAGTTTAAAGTGATGGAAGCCATCGCCGCCGATCCAGAGGCAGACCATATCGCGCTGCGCTCACAGATCGAGGCCGCACATCAGTCTGATGAAGATGCCGTCAAGGCCGCCGGTGGATTGTTTGTTCTGGCAACAGAACGCCACGAATCCCGCCGCATCGACAACCAGCTGCGTGGCCGGTCCGGCCGTCAGGGTGATCCGGGGCGATCGGCGTTCTTTCTGTCGCTCGAAGATGATCTGATGCGGATCTTTGGCTCTGAGCGGCTGGAAAAGGTCCTGTCAACGCTTGGCATGAAAGAAGGCGAAGCCATCGTTCACCCCTGGGTCAACAAATCGCTGGAACGCGCGCAAGCCAAGGTCGAGGGCAGAAACTTTGACATCCGCAAGCAGTTGTTGAAGTTTGACGATGTGATGAACGACCAGCGCAAAGTCATCTTTGCCCAGCGCCGCGAGATCATGGAAGCTAAAGACCTGTCAGAGATCGTGCAAGATATGCGCTATGACGTAATCGATGATCTGGTCACCCAACATATGCCACCCAAAGCCTATGCCGAACAATGGGATACAGAAGGCCTGAATGACGCTGTGAAAACCGCGTTGGGCCTGGATGTTCCCGTTGTGGAATGGGCTGACGAAGAGGGTGTCGACGATGACACCATCCGCGAACGTCTGGAGGACGCGTCAGACGAGCTGATGGCCAGCAAGGCCGCGCAGTTTGGCCCGGAAAACATGCGCAAAATTGAAAAGCAGCTGTTGCTCCAAACCATCGATGGCAAATGGCGCGAACATTTGCTGACACTGGAACATCTGCGTTCAGTTGTAGGGTTCAGGGGCTATGCCCAACGCGACCCGCTGAGCGAATACAAAAACGAAAGTTTCCAACTGTTTGAAAATCTTCTTGAAACATTGCGTGGTGAAGTCTGTCAGAAACTGGCGCAGATCAGACCGATGAGCGAAGAAGAGCAACAAGCCATGATCGCACAGATGGCCGCACAACAGCGGGCGCAACACGAAGCGGTCGCAGCCGCTGCACAGGCAGAGAAAGCCAAGGCAGCCGCCGCTGCGTTTGACGAGAACAACCCCGACACCTGGGGCAATCCCGGCCGCAATGACGCATGCCCCTGTGGATCTGGTGACAAGTTCAAGCACTGCCACGGTAAAATTACCTAAGCGAACCTGTTCGAATCCCCTTTCTGCAAGGGATTCGGGCAAAAATGTGCCGAGCACGATCATTGGGCTCGTAAATAGTCGTCATCCGTATGTTGGCCCCTACATGTAGACATGTCAGGGTTCTACAACATTCCCTATGTTGCCAGCCTGCCGAATTTTCGCCCGGATTCGATGGTATTGTTTCCAGATGCGGAACATACCGGAGGGACGGATGAGAATTCCCAAGGCTCAAAAAATGTATATCGCTTTGGCAGCTGTTGCCCTGATTTCAGGGCACATCGTCCAGGATACACGCATTTGGGGCGGCGACGCGGTTGCGCGACATGACGATGCCCTGTTCATTGAACCTGGCACAGTTCGTCTGGCCGCAACCAATGCGCAGCTCAGACGCTTTGTTCCGACATCGGGACCCGAATTTGAGCTCCCATTGCCACCCGTTTCCAGCCTGGAACCCGTCGCCGCTCTACCCAAATTACCGGTGCTTTCCCGGGCACGGCTGAAGGATATTAAGCTTAGCAGCTTTGACATTCCCACCGGAAACCTGAATGCCCACGGATCGCACTGCGACATCGCAATCACCGGGGGCAGTTTGGAGCAAGGCTGCCCGCACTCAGAGGTGCCTGTTCTTCAAAATATGGAAAGCCTCAGCTTTCATTTGGTCCAACAGTTGGGCGGCTGAGCGTGCGCCCTACAGGTATCCCTCTGAGCGAAAGCTCAGCTCGCAGGACTTGCCGATAATCAGGTGATCATGCAGGACCAACCCCAATGCCTCTGCCGCGGCGCGTATCTGATTTGTCATCTCGATATCAGACGCTGAGGGGCTTGGATCCCCCGATGGGTGATTGTGCACGAGGATCAAGGCAGACGCATTCAATTCCAACGCTCGTTTGACGACCTCTCGGGGATAAACGGGGACATGGTCAACTGTGCCTTTGGCCTGTTCTTCATCGGCAATCAGGATGTTTTTACGATCCAGATACAACACCCGAAACTGTTCCGTTTCCCGATGCGCCATTTTTGTATGGCAGTAATCTAAAACCTGATCCCAACTGGAAACAACGGGCCTTTGCATCACCCGTGACCGGACCAGCCTGTGGGATGCGGCCTCCACAATCTTAAGCTCGGTGATCACCGCATCGCCGACTCCTTCGATTTGGGACAACCTTTCCGGGGCTGCGGACAACACCCGGTTAAAATCACCCAAGACGTCCAGCAATCGCCGCGCCAGAGGCTTCACATCCTGACGCGGGATGGCCCGAAATAGAATCAACTCCAGCAACTCATACTCCGGCAACGCATCCGCCCCGCCGACCATAAACCGTTCTCTCAACCGTTTTCGATGATCCCGTATATAGGATGGCAACTTCCCACCGGTTGCTGGCGCAATGACAACCTCATCCTGCTCAAACAATGGAAGTGACGCTTCGGAAAACTGATTGCGCTGAGACATACTGAAAGATGCTCAAGCATGGTTAAGGATGGGTTAATTTTAATCACCCAATTACACTGATGGCATTACAAAAAAATGGATTGGGGCGCTCTAGAAAGAGTTTCCCTCGTTTGGGGGCCTGTAGCGGAACAACTTTGAAAGGTTTAAGGCTACGCGAACACCGAAGCGTGCATCGAAATCTTCTGATAACCGAACATATCAAAATCTTGTCGATAGTGATTGTAAACTGCCGAGAGCGTTTCGGCATCATAGTATTTTTCAATCTTAGATTCGATTGCCGATGCATTTAGTTTTCGTAGCGGCGAAGCTGAAAGACCAACCATTCCCAATGCATAGTCAAAGTCTGTCGCCAAATTTTCAAATCGACCCACATAGCTGACACCGACATCGCCATTTTCATCGATTACCCACGCCGCCTGACATGGCGCTTCCTCCTCTATCCGTTGAAAGGTAAATTCTTTGAACGTCATGCGATTTGCCTCGTTATGCCGATGGTGAATGGGGGTTCGACGAACATATTTATAAAGACTGACCTGGAGTTCGTAGGGATTTCTTACAAATGCGAAAGAAATGTAGTTAGTTGACTTTTCCGCGCCGAGAAAATTGGAAATCTCCCTCCATGTTCCATGTTGATGCACGCCCGTGATTTTCTTGTTCAACCTGTGAACATATTGATAGTTAAGTCCATCTGGTTGTCCCCTCGGCGCGATTGAATCTTAGCTATGAGCTTGACGCTTTTACGAACCATCGGGAAACGTACGATATTTTGCCGTATACATTGATAGGGTTGAAGAGCGTCCATAATCGATGTCCCTGCTGTCTTTGGGACATGAATAAACACAAACTTTTTTGAGTGTGAAATAATCATAGATAGATGCTCCGATGGTTACAAAGATTGAAGCTCTTTCGGTTCGAAAATGTCTGGAAGCGCTGCTACTTTAGCATCTAGTGTCGAGTAGGTTTTTTTTATGAGCGCCTCTTCAGCAGCAGGCAACATTTTTGGGCTTCTGGCGCGGCGCTGTGGAAGAACCAGTGGTAAGCCCGTGAAATCCCGCACTCGGTCCAAGTTTTGCCACAACGCTTCAAACCGAACACATAGCACCGGACAGTCGTTAAAGGTTGTCCATGCTTGGAGCTGTGCCTCAAGTCCAAGCACATCTCTATCTAATAGTTCGCCAAATACTCCTTTCGCTTTCATGTGCTCAAAATGTTCTGCGATCCATTCGGGACCTTTTTCAGACATTTGTAGACTAACGGAACGGACTGCTTCAGATGGCTCTCCGAAGATAAACACACATTTTATTCCTCGTCGTTTGCTTAGCGCATGAGGATAGTCATGCGTTTTGCACACTGTGCCACGTCTAGGACGACGCTCAGACAATGTCCACGAATGATCAAAAACTAGGCTTCTGACACGAGAAAAGCGCGCTTCAGACATTGCATGTCCAATGGCCTCATAGAGCAATGTGCTCCCGCTTCTCCCATAGCTCGACACAACAATCCCAGGCCTTCTAGATGGAAACAGGAGTTGCTTGAGCCTTTTGTCATCTACATTACTAGTTTTAAACATGCCGATCCATCTACATACGAGGCGCAAAAGAATTGCTTGGATAAATTGGATTACAAACGGAGTGTAGTAAATTCTGCGTCCGATTCAACTGACCAAGCAACTCGTCTCTTGCAGCATCAAGTGCCGTTTTTTGCGTGTCGGATTTCTCTAGGATATCAACAATACATTCAGCAAATTCATTCGGAGTGCTAGCTGCCATCGCGTTCCCATGATTTAGGTATCTGTTCATTCCCATCCCTTTGGAATGAACGATAGGCACAAGAGACAATACTCCATCAATAGTAATTCCCGATCCACGATATCGATACTCTTCTACATCGTATGGCAACAACAAAACATCGATAGACCGTAGCAAATCCCCGAACTCCTCAGGCGAAACCCCCACGGGATAAAAGCTGTGATACAATTGGCGACCATTGAAGATGCTTGGTTTCATTGAGTATGAAAGCTTAAGACTATGAGCGATGTTGCGTGGCTTATAGCTACGTCTAGTATTCTTCTGAGAAACAAACTCTACGCCATGTTTCAACTTTGATGTCGGAAGAATTGAGTTCAGTTTTCGTAAAATCGAAGGAATTTCAAGTGCCCCTTTTTCGCGCCGATTTCCACCTAGGAATCCGACTCTGGGCATTTTCACCTCAAATGGTTGCCTCATAGATGTGCCAGGAGTGAATGTTGGCTCGACTGAACATGGCAACAAAAAGTCATCTGTCGCTTTTAGGCCGAAAATCTTGGTAATCCGTTCGGACAACTCTTCTGTTTCGGTGTGAAGCGAAATGCGACCCTCAGAGATGTGGCGTCTCAATTCGCTAATCTCATGCGCGTCAAGCAGGCCAATATAACGTTCTAACAATATTCTAAGAAAAACTCTGATATTTGTTTGGTGGTTTTTCAGTATCGAAAGAAATACACGTATTTCATGGGGTTCTGCTGACGGAACTAAAAAATGATTGACGCAATCAGTTTTAAGGCTGGACAGATGAGATGATATTGCATCGATGTCAGACGTTAAAGAGCGCGCAGGCTCTTTGTATATATCTCTGCGGGTTGCTAGTATTGGCAGATATACCCGATTGCCCCCCTCCTTTAATGTACCGATCAGATGGTTGGTCACTATGAAAAGCTTTTTTCCACCCATAAAACGTTGAATCGCATCGATCTGCGTGTGCTCGTGCCCTCCCAGCAGATCGACAGATTTTTCAACAACAATAATCAATAGTGGCTCCAGTGGTCAATTTGGTTGAGTTTAACGTTTCATGCTATAGGCGAGCTGGTTGGCCAGTCTATGCATACAAAGTTTCCCCTTAACAGATAAGGATTTCTCTCGCCTTATTGCGCTGTTTGCATCCGTGATGTTTCCTGTTTTAACCAGCAACTTAACCAACCGCTTTTTTAGGTGGCAACGGACGTCGGTGTCTGACTCTAAAAACGCTTCATGTTGATCAAGTATTCTCGCAAAACACTTTGCGCGCACCTCATCAGAGGTTCGCCTAGTGATGTGATCCAAATCACTAGCCGAAGAATTGGAATGAGAGTGAAGGCGCACACCTGGTTTTTTCGAAAACCATGCTTGCTTGCCGCGGGAGATGAGACGGCAGCTATATTCTGTATCTTCATTCGTGACTAAGCCTTCGTCAATCGGCCCTAATTCCTGAAATATGCTTTTCTTGATCCAAAATCCGATTCCAAATCCGCTCATCCTTCGCCTGAAGGGTTCGTTGCTAGACACGATGCCTTCGGCTAGCGTTGCATTTTTCAACTTTGGCGAATGATAACTTGCGGCATCAACAGTATCGACCACCTGAATGTATGACGAGAACCCGTAGTCAGGAGAGGGGGAGTTGGCGATCACGTGATCTAGAATATACTTGCAATAGTGCCTTAGAATTTCATCGTCATCATCAAGGAAGAAGATAACCTCACCCCCGGCCTTGAGAACACCAAAATTTCTTGCGCCGGAAACTCCCGACTTTTGGGTATTTCGGATCACCCTGATGCGCGGATCTTCTAGCCCTGACAATGCGTCCTCGACGGACGCTTTGCTCCTATCGTCAATCACAAGAATTTCGCCATCGGCGGGTATGGCTTCAAGTGCTGAATCAACTGCCCGGCGTAAAAGCCTAGGGCGGTCTTTTGTCGGAATTATGATGGTAGCAGAAACTGACATTATACGCGGAAGCCACGATGTTATTCGCCGGAGTTACTTGTAAGTTGTGACGAATGCAAGAGATCAATCTCAATCTAATTCCGTTGAACTTTGCTGAATGTTGAGCAGAAAGTTAATCTGGCATGAGCATGCGCCGAAATATGCCGATTCTCGCCATGCGTGTTTCTTGATTCTCGCCAACCAATATGTGAATAGAGGCAGTCTAAAGCCAGATAATGAAATCTAGGCCATAAATCATTCGAGAGGGTTCTTAGGGCCAATGAGTAAATGCGCTTTGATCACAGGAGTTACGGGGCAAGACGGCTCTTATCTTGCAGAATTTCTGCTAGACAAAGGCTATGAGGTCCATGGGATCAAGAGAAGGGCTTCATCTTTTAACACACAGCGTATTGATCATATCTACCAAGATCCTCACGAGACAAATCCAAGGTTTTATCTACACTACGGTGACTTGACCGATACATCTAATCTGATCCGCATTTTGAAGAACATTGAACCTGACGAGATATATAATCTTGGGGCCCAATCTCACGTAGCAGTGAGTTTTGAGGCACCGGAATATACGGCCGATGTGGACGCGATCGGAACATTGAGAATTCTGGAAGCCGTTCGTTTTTTAGGCTTGGCTTCAAAAAGCAGGTTCTATCAAGCTTCAACTTCAGAGTTATACGGACTTGTTCAAGAAGTGCCGCAAACTGAAAAAACCCCGTTCTATCCCCGCAGCCCATACGCTGTTGCCAAAATGTATGCGTATTGGATTACTGTAAACTACCGAGAAGCCTATGGTTTGTACGCTTGCAACGGGATCTTGTTCAACCATGAAAGCCCCCGTCGGGGGGAGACATTCGTTACTCGAAAGATAACAATGGGCTTGGCAAACATTTCACAGGGGTTGGAAGACTGCCTTTATATGGGAAACATCGATGCTCAAAGGGATTGGGGGCATGCCAAAGATTATGTGCGGATGCAGTGGTTAATGCTTCAACAAGACCGTCCGGATGATTTTGTTATCGCAACAGGCCAACAGCATTCTGTACGCGAGTTCATTATCTGGGCAGCTGAAGATTTGGGGATCACGCTAGAGTTTAGGGGCCAGGGAGTGGATGAGTACGCCGTGGTTGCAGCAATCCAGGAAAACCAGTCCACAACTCTATCGGTTGGTGACGTTATTGTCAGGATTGATCCGAAGTACTTCCGCCCCGCAGAAGTTGAAACGCTTCTCGGCGATCCTTCGAAAGCGAAGCGAGAGCTTGGCTGGATCCCTGAAGTCACTGCTCGCGATATGTGCAGCGAAATGGTTGCACATGATTTACTCGATGCCAAAAGACACGCATTGCTAAAAATGCACGGTATGTCTTTGCCAATTCCCCTCGGAAGTTGACGGATTTTTTCCATGAAGTGCTTTGTCGCAGGTCATAACGGAATGGTAGGCAGTGCAATCATGCGTCGTTTGGTTGCTGAGCAAAATCATGACGGGTCCATCGAAATCTTATTCCGATCACGATCAGAGCTAGATTTGAGCGATCAGATTGCTGTTAAAGCTTTCATGCAATCAGAGCGACCAGATATGGTTATCCTTGCTGCGGCAAAGGTTGGTGGAATTCATGCAAATAACACTTATCCCGCTGATTTCATTTACCAAAACCTGATGATTCAAAATAACGTGATTCACCAATCATTTACTGCAGGGGTTGAGAAGCTATTGTTTCTTGGGTCGTCTTGTATCTATCCAAAACATGCTGAGCAGCCGATCAAAGAAATCGCGCTATTGACTGGTCCATTGGAACCAACAAACGAGCCATATGCCATTGCGAAGATTGCCGGTATAAAGCTCTGCGAGAGTTACAATCGCCAATATGGAACCGACTATCGAAGCGTAATGCCGTCAAACCTGTATGGAGTTGGAGATAATTTTCACCCTGAAAATTCCCATGTATTGCCCGCAATGATAAGAAGATTCCACAAAGCGGTTGAGAATAATCTTCCGGAAGTAACCATCTGGGGGACCGGCCTGCCGAAAAGAGAATTCCTGAACGTGGATGATATGGCCTCTGCTTCTCTCTTTGTCTTAGGACTGTCCAAACACGACTACGGAAACGCTACGCATCAAATGCTGAGTCACGTAAATGTTGGTTCTGGAACTGAAATCAGCATTCTCGAACTTGCCGAGCTTATTGCACGGATTACTAAATTCAAAGGCCGGATTACCGTGGATCCGACCAAACCAGACGGGGCTATGAGGAAAGTGATGGATACCTCAAAGCTGCGACAACTCGGCTGGAGGAGTAAGATACCGTTGGAGCAAGGCATAAGAGATACATATCACTGGTTCTGCAATCAGGATTGATCGCTGTAGTTTCCTTACATTTCCGGCTACTGTGATATTTCAAGGGTGTTGTCACGTTAACTTCCACCAATTGTTCCAGACGTGGAATGTAGATATGAGTTTTCGATGAACTCGCCATCGATCTCGTACAAACGCCACTGCTTCCTTTCTGAAATCATCAGCCATGCCGTCTGGCTGTATTGCCGTTTCAACATGAGCTTTCGCGAAGTTGAGGAGTTGTTTCTGGAGCGCGGCATCGACGTGTCTTACGAAACGATCCGGCAGTGGGTTGGTAAGTTCGGGCCAATCATTGCTCGGGGAATACGCCGGCGGCAGCGCCAACCCGGCGATGTCTGGCATCTCGACGAAGTCGTTGTGACGATCAAAGGTCGTAAGTTTTGGCTGTGGCGCGCGGTCGATCAGAGCGGATTGGTCTTGGACGAGAACCTTCAATCACGACGCAACACCAAAGCAGCGAAACGTCTGCTTGTGCGGTTGATGAAGAGACATCGCTGCATACCGAAGCGTTTTATCACTGACAAATTACGATCATATGGCGCTGCCAAACGCTTAGTTGCTCCGGGTGTTGAGCACAGGTCTCACAAAGGCCTCAACAATCGCGCTGAGAATAGCCATCTACCATTCCGAAAGCGAGAAAGAGCCATGCAGGGTTATCGTTCACCGGGCAATCTGCAACGCTTCGTGACAATTCATTCCGCCATCCGAAATTGCTTCTCTGTCCCAACTCACCGCCAATCCGCTCTGACAATTCGATATCATCGGCTTGAAGGATTCGATGCGTGGAACGCTGCAACCACGGCTGCTTGAAAGACAATGCCTGTGCTGTTTTGAAACACGCTCAGTTAACGTGACAACACTAGTCCAGTAGTCCATTATAGCGAACGCTGCGGGCTCTGCTGCATTCAGCGCATTGATCATTTGGTCGACTATTGTTTTATTCTTTTCGTCATCATTACCAAAGCGCTCACCTTTCCAGTGGAATGATGCTGGACTATGAATATGAAGATCCCAAGCACGCCATTCTGATCCTCGTGGATACTCTTTTAGTTCCATTCTGAAATTGTCCAATTTAGCCGAACATTTAGTTCTGCACCAACAATGTCAGACACAATCAAGAGGTGAAGGGCCAAATATCTATTTCTACCCAAACCTTGTGTTCATTAGGGATTTGATTCCCACCTATTCACACTAAAGCGCTCCGCTGTAGCACCGATGTAGCACCGGATGCCGATCGGCAAATAGCACTAACGCCCCGAAGGGCGTTAAGTCGTTGTAAATAAAGTGGAAAATTGGTTGCGGGAGTAGGATTTGAACCTACGACCTTCAGGTTATGAGGCGGCTCAGGCCTATTTCTACAGATTGCGCCCAACAGCGCTCATTTACCCTATCTTATTGGAATCATTATTTTTTAATTGACGTCGACTTCACTCAGCTTCTACCCCTTACCCCACTGATCGCTTCCAATTGCTTCCACAGTGCTTCCACGGGGACGGATAGAAAATGCAAAAACTGACCAAACGTACAGTCGATGCCTTACAGCCAAAGGCGAAAGATTTCTTTGTCTGGGATAGCCAGATTACTGGATTTGGTGTGCGTGTCATGCCATCGGGTGCAAAGACTTATCAGGCACAGTACCGCAAGGGCGGTCGGACCCGCAGGGTATCACTTGGTCGGCACGGTAAGATCACCGTTGACGAAGCTAGAAGGCTGGCAAAGGACGTCATGGGTCAAGTCGCAATGGGGGACAACCCCGCCGAAGACATTGCACAACAGAGACGCGCCCCGACTGTATCTTCGCTATGTGATCGCTTCTTTGCAGAGCATGCTTTGGAGCGGTGTAAACCAACCACTCAGAAGGAGTATCGTCGCGCGCTCAATATCTTCATCAAACCTGCCATCGGTAGCTTCAAGGTGATCGACGTTGAGCGGAAAGACATTGCCGCGCTGCATCACAAATACAAACACATACCCTACCAAGCAAACCGCACGCTTCAGGTGTTATCAAAGATGTTCAACATGGCCGAGATTTGGGGCTTGCGCCCGGATGGATCTAACCCCTGCCGTCATGTCCCAAAGTATCGGGAGGTGAAGCGGGAGCGTTATCTAAGCCAGCACGAGCTGCAAAGTCTTGGACAGGCACTGGCGGAGTCCGAGCAAGACGGGTCAGAAAGCGTATTTGTAGTCGCGGCCTTTCGCCTGTTGATCCTGACAGGATGCCGTCTGAAGGAAATCCAGACGCTGCAATGGGCGTTCATCACAGATGCAGGAATGGAACTGCCCGATACAAAGACGGGCGCACGGCGTATCCCGCTTCCAGCGGCTGCAAGAGCCGTTCTGTCCGCTCTGCCGCGTACTCCCGGAAATCCTTATGTGATCGAAGGCAAGCTGGAAGATAGCCACATTACCGACCTTCAGCACCCGTGGCGACGCATCCGGGAACGGGCCGGATTGTCGGACGTCCGCATTCACGATTTGCGACACACCTATGCGTCGAATGCCGTATCGTCTGGCATGCCCATCCAAATGGTTGGACGGCTCCTTGGTCACACCCAAATTCAAACAACAATGCGATACGCACACTTGGCGGATGATCCGGTCAGACGAGCCGCAGAAGAGAATGCGGATAGATTGAATGCATTTGTGGGCACACCACCGACGGAGCAGATATTGCGCATCGTACGATAGCTCAGGGTGTCATTGAGGCGTTAGAGCAGTCAAAAGACGTCGAAATAAATCACGCTTGGTGTTTAGAAGTGCTTCCCAGTGACCGCTTACCTATGTCCACTGAAAGCAAGCCGACAAAAGCGTAAGCGCCGCAATGGTGGAGAATAGTTTGAGATGTTTCTTCATGTTTCCGGCTCCTTATTGGCATATTAATTCATCATGTGTTGGCGCGCCGGAACTTCAAACTCTTTTGAATTGCCAACATGAAACAAGTGCAGGTTGTTTCGGGAACAGTTTGAATATTGATCCTCTAGTGCAACCCGTTTGTCGTTGAGTTAACAGCGAGGGGAACACCCATGGCAAAGTATAATTTGCTCAGGATATAGATTGCGCCGAAAAATACGGTCAAAGTCTGCAATGCGGACAAAGCGGGTGTTGATTGTTCGCTTGCTTGAACGACTCTGCCAAAACACACAGGTTCGCGATGACGTGCCTAGAACGGTGTCCGTTTGCCGGATCGGTATGACCGCTCGATGTGGTCTGCATCGACGAACGAACGCAAGTTAGCGCCACCATACATAAACCCGAAGGGACGGCACCCAGCGGTGAATACTACGATCGAGGTGCTGCTGCCGTTTGCAAAGTTAACCCGAGCAACAACGTGATAAATATTGTTGCCGGTGACTAATGGCCGGTCGGCCAACCGCGCATCGAATGACGTAGTGTCGCCTTGGTGCTCGCCGCGTCTGCCAGCCATCAGTTGGAAGTACTCGTAAATGGCCAGACGTTTGATTTCGGAATTCTGACCCCATTCCGTCCACGCCCGCTTGAAATTGTATCTGCCGAATTGCTCTACATCGATATTTGCCAGAAAATACTCAAACAACGACTTCCGATCGTTTCGATTGATGCCAAATAACTCGTTGAGACCGGTCTTTAAGCACGTCTCGATATTCGAGGGAACATCTGTCTTGACGTAGGCACCATCAGCTCTGGCCTGCGTGGGTTCCACTAAAGACAAAATGAGGGTGATCAAAAAGTAAGCCAGAATGCGTGACATATCTCACCCTCACGGAAGATTTTTTTGCCTTTGTGCTCTTCTCGAGCGAAGTGGTGCACGCTCAATTTGCTCCACAACAAAAGACATAATGAGTAAACGCCCGACAAACGGGAAATCCAAAGTAGAGTGAATTTCATACTGGAAGCTGCCAGATATCTCGAGATTAACGATGGCCGCTGTGGGGCTCAAAGCGGATCTTCACGACAAAAGTTCAGCCGTCTACGTAACGTATGGTTACATTACGTAGGCGTGTGAGCACCCTTATCTTACATAACAGGGTTGCATGATCTCTACCCTACCCTTACCCGGAGTAGGAGTATGAGCCGGGTAGGCATCTACCCTGTCTTAGCCCCCTAAAACTGTGCCACTACTTGAGTGTTACAGAAGGAACGAGGGATGGCTCGAAAACGGTATTCGGATGAGGATGCGCTGAAGATATTGCGCGAGATTGATGTGCACCTGCAC
>NZ_JBXVVI010000024.1:0-35085 GCF_057219155.1 Roseovarius sp. YIN77 | reverse complement strand
GAACTCGTAAAACAGCGCTGCCTGTGCTTCCTGCCTCGGTCCCATCATCGCCAATCCTCCTGATCAATAAGAGAATTGAATCAGCGATCAACCCATCAATCAAGCAGGAGTTTTTCAACAAAATAAGCCCGAAGCGGTCATACGGAGGTGGGCAACTTTACGCCTAATACTTCGAGTTTACTAAACAACGAAGCGCCTCAAAATTGCCTCGCGCTCCTCGTGGTTTTCATCCGACAGTATATCGATGAAGCCATCTTCGTATCGTTCGCGTGGGTGGTCATCCCTCACATCGAACCACGGGATTTTGCTCTCTATGCCATAATGGCACTCCGGTGGTAGGCTTTCGGGGTGGTCAAGGCTCGCAATAGTTATGATGGACCAGTTCGACCATTCTTTTATGAGCGGCTGATATAGTAAATATGTACCGCAGTCGCCGCAGAAGCCACGCTCCACAATGGGTGATGACCTGTAGAATTTTGGCTTACCGTATTTAAACTGAAGTGTGTCTCGTGACAGAAATGCGCCTGCAATAACTGGCGCACCGCTTGCCTTCTGACATGTTCGGCAATGGCAGTAATGCGCATCGAAGAGCGGTTCGCTCACCTCATAGCGCACCCGGCCACACAAACACCCGCCGGTGATTGGGTCAGAATCTTTCATCGTGGATTCCTCCTGAGCGGCAATGTACCAAGTTTACGCCAAGTGTGGTCACTCCAGCCCCTCCCAGAAGTGGCTTCGATATTCCGCCTCGGTTATCGTATCTCCTGATTTCCTAGCCGCCTCACGGTCTGGCGTGGGTAGTTTATCTTGCAGATAGTCCACCCGTTTCCACTCGGGCACAGGGGGCTCAGCACCCTGCTTCGGAACGAACTTTGAAGCCTCGATGCGTTGGTACCTGTGAATGTAGCGCGGACAATTGGTAAAGATGGTCTGCAGCTTCACACGAACAACCAGAAGCGCCTTGGGATAGTCACTGGTCATGTCATCGTCTTTCGATATGCTGGCTGTGACGTGCAGGCGCAAACGGCGAGGATGTTCAAAGTCAATGAACAGCATTCCAACCTTCCCCACATCAGCGATGTTCCCCATGGAATAGAACATGCCATTTCCGTCATAGATGGGAAAACACAGCGTCTGTTCATCAAGTATCTTCACGAAACCCGGAAACCCGCCTTTATAAGATACCGTCGGATAGCCGCTGTGATCGACAGTGGACAAAAAGAAGAAATCGCTTGTCGATACGAATTTCTGATCCATTGGCGCCAATTCTGATCGCATAACGTTATCTTGCAGTGTATCTGCCAGCCTACGGGTATCAAAAGCGTCCTGAAGCCGGCGGTGTGACGCAGAATAAAATTCAGCCATGACCACTACTCCTTATCTGGAGAATGAATAGTAGCACGCTTTCCAAAACCCGTCCCAAGAGTAGGGGTGTAGGTGAGCTTTGTCTGCATACCTCCAGTCCGCCGACCAATCGATTTTGCGACCGCAGCGAAAGGCAGGTTCGACGGGCTACAACGCGGCGGAGATTGCCCTGACCGAATGGCCGGATAGGGCCGTTTACGTTGATCGAAGCTGCTCTGGCAAATGGCAACTAAGCCCGCTCAGCGGTTATTGGCCTCTCGTGCAACGGACTCCTTTCTTTAGCCCGCTAACGCGGGTCACTATGCGTTTGATCGCGCGGCAGGTAAGTATCGATAGAGGGTGGCCTCGGAACATCCTATCCGTTCGGCAACTTTCTTCACCGTAATCTCTGGGTCCCTTAATAATGCTTTGGCTGCCGTAATATCCTCGTCAGATACTGATCTAGGTCGTCCTCCTATGCGCCCGCGTGAGCGGGCAGCTTCCAGCCCTGCGCGTGTGCGTTCCTGAATGATAGACCGTTCAAACTCGGCAAGTCCCGCAAATATCGTGAAGACAAGTTTCCCACCGGGGCTGGTAGTGTCGATGGTTTCAGTTAGCGATTTAAATCCGACGCAGCGTCCTTCTAGATCCTCAACCGTTTCGATTAGCTGCTTTAGGGATCTTGCAGCTCTGTCAAGTTTCCAAACTACAATAGTGTCCCCCTCTCTCGCATAACCGAGGGCAGCTTTGAACTCAGGGCGATCTCGCTTCGCTCCACTAGCCCTTTCCGTGAAGATCTTCTCACACCCCGCAGTTCGCAGGGCATCAACCTGCATCTTTGGGTCTTGGTCTTGGGTTGACACGCGCGCGTAACCAATCAACATATCAGCACCTCTCAAAACTCATCTCAGAGTTAGTTATTGAGAGTTTATATTACAAGAGACAGTATTGAGAGAAAATTTCGACACTTTACGTGGAATAAGTTTGATCACATCCGATACCCTCAAAAACGATCGTTTTTCAAGGTGACCCGAGGAGTCGGAATTACCCACAAACCATCAAACCGTGACTGTGGATACCTTGGCTCGAAGCCGTTTCAATGTGCGAAAGCTATAGCAGGGTCGATGGATCTCCAATTCGGCTTGCTGCGCTTCGTCTAATATTCTGACTGAAAGCAAATCATGCCTATAAAATTAAAAAAGGGGGACCGTGTTTGTACTCGCGTATAATGAACAGTTCGGGGAAGGCCAGTGGGTACAAAACGCGCTTGAAACAGATAGCGAAGTAACCATCAGCCGAGTGTTCACTTTCGAATATCGCGAACAAATAAATGCCGATAGACCCATCGATCAGATGGAAGAATTGAGGTCATACGAGTTCGTTTTAGGAACACTGACCGACGATGAGTATTTTGAGATCGCACCCCGAATTCTCAGATCCGCTTCAAAGGTCTTTTTGCCTGCAGAAGGATTATGCATTGAGCGAAGTGTGCTATCACCGAACATTGGTTGTTTAAAGTCTCTTGAGTGTCGCCAATTGCCAAAAGCGAACGGTCACCACTCCACGTTTTTCGTTTCCGCAGCGCGGCGCAAAAGGACATCAATTCGAAGTTAAGTCTCCCCGCCGGACGGAAAAAATCTGCACAAAAGAAATCTGTGACTATTGCATTTGGCTTAACGGAACAAAAGTTTCTCTCGCCAGCATGCGTCAACATTATTTCGGCGATACAACGGAGATAGCGTTCAGCCGCAATATGCTTGTTGAATGGTGTCACCGTCAGTGGCAATGTTTAATCGGTTTTCCAGAAAATCCATGGTGACCATGGTGTCGGGGCCGATAATTCGGGCACCAGCCGGGAGTTCAACATTATCGAGCAATGAAACTGGTTCGCCTATCAAGGCTTGCGCAGTTTCCGCGCCGCAGATGTCTGCGTCGCTTGGCATAATCTTTGTCATGTGATCAGATTGATCATCCTCTGCGCAGCCAACCAGAATTATCGCCGCGATTATGAGTAGATGTTTGTCCATCGTGTTTCCAACTTCCAACTGGTTCTGGCTATGCGCCAACAAAAACCACAATAAGAGGCGCGTTATCACATCATGATGGTTTTTCATCGCCAATGTCAAATTAAGTGTTTGGTGAGGGAATTGAGCTGGTAATTTCCCTATTGCCAGAAACCGTCTTCGATGAAATGCAGGGGCTCGACTATCTTTGCTTTTGGGACAGAAGTGGATGTTGTAAAGCCGCTGTCGAGCGGATCAGCCTACAGAGCACTGTGGAGTAGGCGTTGAACTGGCTTACACGGTATCCGTCCATGTATCGCTCAATACGTAAATACCCACTGCGATCATTGCAAACGGAGCGAGATAATTTAACCTAGAAACAATTCCATCTGCTCTGCTGCTCTTCATGAGCACAAGATATGACGAGATTAAAATCGCAACGGACACTAAAGCCCCCAGATAGACAAGCCCTTTCCAACTCGCATCGCTGTCGCCCAGAATGGCTGACATCACAGCGATCGTATCAAGGCTGAGCCCCAGAAACAAAAATACGATGGCCGCATGTGATGCAGAACGTACTTTAGCCGAGCAATCCTGATCGGCACCAGAAGACCACAATGCATATGCGCCTAGAGTTATCGGTAACAAACCGATGTAACCAACATATGGCCCAAGCAAACCGGTTGCTGCCAATCCCAACGCACCGGAAATCGAGATACTAATGACTTGGGCAATCAGATAAGCGTTCACACAAGTGATTGCGCCAACTGATTGAGCCAGAAGAAGCATGATTGTAAAATTGTCTAGGTTGGTCATCGCATGAGCGAAGGCAACCGACAAAACAAATGATATCTCAGCCACAAGATATCTCAGCCACAATAGGCCCGTGTAATTTCGCCACCACCGATTTCAAAGTTCAGCCGGTCCGCTCTGAAATCTCTGGTTACGGCAGTGTCGGGTCCGATAATGCGAGTTCCATTGGGTAATTTGATATGATCCAAAATTTCAGGTTTTTCCCCGATCAGAGCTTGAGCTACCTCCGCACCACATGGATCTGACGCATTTGGCACAATTTCACCCATACCGCTCATCGTCGCATTTTCTTCACAGCCCAACAAAAGTAGTGAGAGCGCCAAAATTTGATACTTTTTCATTTTCCCTCTTTCACAGGACATTATGAGGATCCTTTATTAGGTATCGTATGAGAACATATACAATCTGTCGTGACAACGCATAACACCATACCCGTTGGGGTATTGTATCAAACCAATTACTTGAGAGTGTTTTATCCAAGTCATCTCGCCTCAGAGCCATATTTTAAACAACGAGAAAAATTTTGAAGCCCGATGTGGTCGAGCATTTTCATTGACTCGCCCCTTCCTCGATGAAACAGTTGAATCCGAAGGTCTTCTAGCAACCTTAGTGCTTGGGCGCAGAGGCTACATACTTCGAATAATTTATGTAGGGGGTTTAAAATGTCGAACGCTAGGAACAAGATTAACTACGGTTTTCTTCCGGTTGCGGCTGCTATTTCTTTTGCGAGTGTTACGCATGCGCACGAAGAACCTGACGAAACACTGGGTATGGCTCACGAGCAAACAGTAATCCGTGGAGCACAGATTTTTGACGGCTGTAGCCCCGATCTTGTTTCTGCAGACGTTCTCGTGACTGGAAATCTCATTTCCAAAATCGATCCCAATCTGGATGCTCCTTCCGGCGCATTGATTGTTGATGCAGATGGCCATGTGCTCATGCCCGGGCTAATCGATGCGCATTGGCATGGTGTTATTGCCACCGCAACCGTCGCACGTCTCATGGGTTCAAGTGAAGGATACTGGAACATTATCGCTGCGAAGGCGCAGGGCGATGTGCTTATGCGGGGGTTTACGACGATTCGTGACGCCGGTGGTCCGATGTTTGACGTTGCGCGGGCGACAGATGAGGGCCTGATTATTGGGCCGCGAGTGTTTCCTTCAGGACCACAGATCACGCAAACTGCCGGGCATGGCGACTTCAGGTCGACCCTCGATGTGCCCGCAACAACCGATCACCTCCATGCGTTTGAGTCGGCTGGAATGTTCTATGTTGCCGACGGAGTTCCTGAAGTTCTGAAGCGCGTGCGCGAGGTTCTCATGCAGGGTGCAACACAGGTCAAAGTCCATGGTGGCGGTGGTGTCACCTCGTCATACGACCCGCTTCACACTGTCCAGTATACGCTCGAAGAATTGCAGGCCGCAGTCACTGCCGCCGAAAATTGGGGCACATATGTGCTGACACACACGATTTCGGACGAGTCGGTTAATCACGCAATGGATGCGGGGGTTAAGAGCATTGAGCATGGCCACCTAGTCACGCGCGACACGCTCCAGCGCATGGTGGACGAGGATGTCTGGCTGAGCATTCAACCATTTCTCGACGATGAGGACGCGCCGGCCTTGGCAACCCCTGATAGCATTGAAAAATATCGTCGTGTTACCGATGGTACGGATTTCGTGTATCAGAATGCCCGGGAACTCGGTGTAAAAATCGCTTTCGGAACGGACGCTTTATTCGACGAAAACCTAGCCGCCCGACAAGGCGCACAGCTTGCCAAGCTCGATAAATGGTTTACCCCATTTGAAGCTCTAAAAATGGCAACATGCGACAACGCAGAACTGCTTAAGATGTCTGGAGAACTTAATCCATATCCTGAAGGATCATTGGGTGTCATCGAAGTTGGCGCATATGCCGATCTCATTCTCGTTGATGGCAATCCGCTTGAAAATCTCGATCTGGTTGGAGACCCCGCAGCGAATTTTGACCTGATCATGAAGGATGGAGTGATTTACAAATACTCCATGGACTAAGGCTTCAGTGAAAGTAGGGCTGTAGACCTGACTTAACTCAATGCGAGCGGGGCGCTGACTTAGCGCCCCGCAGTGATCAATTACCCCTGTTCAAGAAAGCAAGTCTATTCGTGGAAATCGACACTCTGGGATTTCTGTCATTTGTCCCATAGCCATTGGTTTTATGAAGCCCGCGCGTTCCGGTTATTCGATATTTTAGCAAAGTAGGCTCGGAGCAGCTATTAACCGTGCTCGTCCGAATGTCCGGAATGCCCAGTTCACGCATTTTACAATCAGCAACTAACCCACGGATATTCCACGAGCATCCTGCAGACCATTTTACAAAACAATTCAATGAAATCAGTGCAATCCTAGGGATTGCAAATCCGTGTACACCGGTTCGATTCCGGTACTCGCCTCCATTTAAAATCAATAAGTTACGAGATTTCCGCGTAGTGTTTGATTGTAAAATGGCACTCACATTACACTTCTGGCACCGTTTGAAATATTCTTATTCTCTTCAAATTTGCTTGAAACTGACGTTCGATCGCCCCCCCCCTTAAATTCCTGCTAAGTGGATCAAAACTGCCATTCTTATGCAGTGTGCCAATATCCGGAATCGGCTGTCATAAGAGCATTTGATCTTTCAGAACATTTGCTTCTCCCCTTCAATCCGACGGTCGCGCCCGACAACCACCATTCCGGAAACCGGATTGCGCTAGGTCAGGCGTTTGCTTTGTTCGAGGTGCAGGGTACAGCGCATACGTTCCGGCTGACCTTAAAGGCATCCTCCATGCACTCCGTCGCCACAGAGTTAATGGCTTCAGCATTCGCCCAATCAAAAGGGGAGGGTGAGTTTAGATTTCTCTCCGTGCCTTAAAGCAGGTCGGCAAGCATATTGGCCGCTCGCATGGCCCCATCTGCTGCCACAGGATGGGGAACACGTGGTGCCTTTATTTCTTCTACCATTGCGATGGCAATGCGCTCAGGATCGCTCTCCGAATAAATCATCTTTCGTCCAGCATTGTAGCGCTCCAATCGGCTGGCCACATGAAAATTCTGCTCAAAGTGATTACGCAGCGGGAAATACAAAAACGGTGTACAAGCGGCGGCCAGCTCCATGCAGGTCGTCAGACCGCCCTGTACAAGAGCAAGATCACAGGCTGCCAAATGTCGGTCAAGATTCGGTACAAATCTGTGTGTTTCAACCCCGTTTGGCACTTCAAAAGCCGCCGGATCTAGTCGCGGCCCCATCACCACGATCATTCGCAGCTCTGGGATTTTTACCTTGGCAATCGGATATGCCGACAGAATACGCCGGATCAAAGTGGCGCCGACCCCGGAACCTCCAACCGCGACGATGCATGTCAGACGTCCGTCATCATAGCCAAACTCAGCCCGCAAATCATCGCGACTGCCAAATTCGGACGGATGCTGACCGATGATATAGTCAGAAAATTCAAAGTGTTTTGGAATCCAATCGCGCATTTGCGGCAGGCCTGTGCCAAAGCCCATATCAACAATGTCTTTCGGCCCGCCGACAAAGATCGCGCGGTCACGAATATGTGGATGATCTTCGACATGTTCGATCATTTCAGCGTTGTAGTCGGTGGTCAGGAAAGCCTCGTGCGGCCCATTCTCTGCGAACGGCACCCATCCAACGAAATCCGTGAACCACGCAATCGGTGCCTTCTTCATATCTGGATGCTCATGCCAGTAATGATCGACGTCCCAAGCCTCGTCCGCGATCACCAAATCATAATCCTGTTCTTCCAGAACCTCTTGGAACACCATGAAGTTTTTGATCAGAATCTCATCCATCGAGCGGATCGCCTGAAAGGCATTCAGATCATGTTCGCCGCATTCATCCTCGATATGCTCAGATTCATTGGCCAGCAACTTGCTGGCAGGGTGAATGATTTCCTGATTGGCGTTCAGAAACCGCGTCACTGGGTCTTGGGCCAACCAATCCACCTGCAAATCCAGATGCAGTCTGCGCAATTCCCGCGCCACCGCCAGATCGCGGCGTGCGTGCCCCAAACCTATGGGAGAGGATAGGTACAGGGCACGCTTCCCCCGTCCCCCGCGGAGTTTTCGACGTGGTTGGTGCGTCCCCAATTCACGTGCCAGAAAGTCACGTATCAACGTATTGACTTGGGCGGGGAACCGGCCTTGCGGCGCATGTCCGCCGCGCTTCAGGCGGGCCAATTCACCCCCGGTGACTTCGATCAAACGGTTGGATGTTTCGAAAGGCGCCATCCGATCATTTTCGCTATGTATGGCCAAAACCGGACAACTAATCTGACGATAAACCTCTTCGGATAAAACTAGATCATCTTCACTCGGCACATCCATCGTATCGACAAGCGTGTCGCCTGTCGTTTCACTCGCCCAGCGCATACCATCTTCGATCTGCTTGGTTGAATGCGGTTCGCAATGAATTTGCTTTGTTATGAAGTCCACGAATGCCGGGTAATCTTTCAACCAAAAATCACGGCTGTATTTGTTCCAGCCTTCATCATTTTCATATGTCTGATCGTAATGTTCATAAGTTTTGTACGGGAAAGTGTCATGAAGATTCAGACTAGTGCCAATGGATATCAATGCCGCAACCCGGTCGGGATGATAGGCTGCTGTGGCGCAGATGATCTTTGACCCCATCGACACGCCCACTAGAATCGCCTTTTCAGACCCTGTTGCATCCATCACCGCCAATACATCGCCAACATAATCGCTCAGCTTATACTGGCTCGCGCTGGCAGGTCGCTCTGATTTCCCGTTACCGCGGGGGTCCATAGTGATACAGCGGAAGTGATCGCTAAAGTACGGCACCTGCGCCTTCCATATTCGTGAATGCACCAAAGACCATGTCGGCACGAAGAAGATCGTGTGGCCTCCGCCCCCAAACACTTCATAGTGCAGTTTTACACCGTCTCGGTCGACAGTTCCGGTCGTATGAGGCAGTTTCGCGCGCATGTCTTACTCCACTGTATTTGAATTTTCGAAATGCTCGATAACCTCTCCAAAACGTCGCAATGAACCCTTGAACGGGATGTCTTCTGATTCATATCCAAGCAAGATCGCAGCCTCCGCCCCGATAAAGGCCGCACTAACCAAGGCGCTGATTTCCTCGGCCCGAAATGGGCCTAGGGTGCCAATCTCCTTTTCAAGATTTTTAGTAAGGCTCAATATTAAGGTACGCCAGTTGTTCAGCGCCTCTTTGATGGCGTATCCAATCGCCGGGTTGCTCCAACCCACTGCCATCAACTCCATCAGCACCCGAACGTAGCCAGAGGACAGATCCTGATCCAGATAGTCGCACGACAGCTTCCATTTCTGTGCAACGCTCAGATCGGGGTTATTGAAGGTTTTGGTCTGCCGATCGATCAACTGCACGTTCAGATACTCAAACAGGGCCAATATCATACCTTCTTTGGAGCCAAAGTGATATTGGATCTGGCTCATCTGCGTGTTTGCGACCTCCGCCACTCTTCGTGTAGACAAGCCAGAAAAACCCTCATCGATCAAAACGTCACGCGCGGCGTCCAGCAACTCTCGCTTGGTTTGCTCCACCCGTTCTGCTGTAACTCTTGCCATAAGGAATCTCCTTCCAATTTATTTAAATCGTTCGATTGAATAAATCAATTGGTAAATATGGAGTGCGTACTAGGAATTGTCAGGCATCGACGCTTAGTTGTCATAAACTCTAAGCGCAGCATCCGTAACATTGGACCCAATCCGTCCCTCTGCTGCATCTAAAACTAGTGCCCGCATCGCCCAACGCGTTTTACAATCAGCAACTAACCCACGGATATTCCACGGGCACCCTGCGGATCATTTTACAAAATAACTCAATGTTTTCAGTGGAATCCTTAGGATTGCAAATCCGTGTACACCGGTTCGATTCCGGTACTCGCCTCCAATAAAATCAATGAGTTACGTGATTTTTGCGTAGTGTTTGATTGTAAAATGGCACTCACATTACACTTCAGGCACTGTTTGAAATATTCTTATTCTCTTCAAAATTGCTTGAAACAGACGTTCGATAGTCCCCCCTTAAGTTCCTGCTAAATGGATTTTTTCTGACCTTTGCCGCTTCTAAGCGAATGACCGGTTCCTGCGCTTAGTCCCATAGGCCAAAACTCAAGGGTTCAGGAAATATGAACCCATTAGGACTGATCGCTCGGCGATGTAGCTCGAAATGCGGTCATTGACGGGCGTTGTCGTAATTCTCGCCCCAGGGGCGACGACCGCGTCATTTAACCAATCAATAGGATTTTTTAAAAATTCAATGCACAGAGGCACATTAAGTAGGGCGTTACCTTTTCATGAGCAAAAATCCTCATATTTTCAAATTTTGGCATGATGTTCTTGATATAAATGGCCGGACTTATGGACGTTAAACCGAGGATGCGTCAGGTGAACCACCCTTTCGTAGTAACCTGGTTAAGTAGACATGCAATTTTCATCGCTTCCGCGTTAAATCTTAGATGATGTCCAGAGGGTATATCGGGCGTGGAACAGAGAAATAACGTAATGCGCCATAGTTGACCGTGCATAAAGCACCGCTGTCACATACGATGATACGTCCCGCAATTGGGACAAATGCAGCACGAAAATGTTGCATGGATTTAAGAGCCACAACCCGGCAGTGTTGAGGGAGGATTCCGAATGTCTCGAACTGTCGCAGATCTAGTATCTGATGGGCGATACTTACGATCAGAATATCGATGCCTTCAACCCTCAGTACAGCGGTCGCGCCAAAACTGCGCTGTAGGCCGCCCAAGATCGGGCCGCTTCCGGTCACCAGACCATCGCCGATCCACATCAACTTACCGGTGACGTTGATGGGCTCACCACCGAATTCCGGCGCCATCCTGCCGCCCAATTTCAAGGTGACAGTCGCGCCAATAGTTCGCGTCTGAAGAAACGCGACCGCCTTTGGGTCGATCATCGGACCAAAGCAGGCTTCAGTGACACTCGCTTCCAGAAGCGCCGATAGCAGTGCGGTGGAATCTCCATACGCGCCAGAGCCGGGATTATCGGCGTAATCCGCAATTACCAACGGCCCGCTCCCGCCTTTCCATGTGCGTGCAACATCTGCCGCCTCAGCTACTGTCAGATAGGAATTCAGCTTCTCATCGCGCCGATCCCAAATATCATCGGCAATCTCTTCGGCGATCTCCTGTGAACCGGGTTGGTCCATTTCGGCTGTAACCAAAACGGTTGGGCCAACATCGGCAATATCAGCGCAGGGAAATGCCGCATTTATACTGACAGCATAGACGCCTTTACGAGCTTCAAACGCTCGGGCCATGGCATGCCGTTCGATCATCGGGCCGATATCTGTTCGGCCGCCATTTGCCTCTTCCAACATTGGCCGGTGCGCCCGTAGGGTTTGAGGAGCAATGTCGCCGTCGATCATGCGCTGCAACAATTCCGCCACTCTGAGGCCCGTGGCGCGGATGTCGACGTGCGGATAGGTGGTGAAAGACACAAGGATTTGCGCCTGGGCACACATTGACGCGCTGACATTGGCATGTGGATCAAGGGTGACAGCAATAGGTAGCTTCGGGCCGGTGAGGGCGCGCAGGCGGCGCAGAAGTTCCCCTTCGCCATCGTCATGCGATGAGGTAACCATGGCGCCGTGCAGGATCAACAGAATGCCATCCCAATCACCGGTCTCTATCGCCTCAAGAATGGGGGCGCAGAGTTTGTCAAAAGCGCGGTCCGTAACCCGCCCTCCGGGCCCGGCGGAGGCGCTGATCACATGGGTGTGGTCCCATCCATTTCTGCTCCCGACTTCCAGAATACCGGCGAGTTCTGTGTTCTTTTCTCCGCGCGACGCAATTGCGGCAGGACCATCAAGAAGATAACGATCCTGGAAGTTGGAAATATCGGTAGGGTGGAGATTGAAAGTATTGGTTTCGTGCGAGATCTCTGCAGTCAGGATACGGGCAGCCAAGGGCGTGCTCCTTTAAAGCGGATGATGGCAGGCGACCGGATGGCCATCCCGCGCAGATAGTCTGGGTGTCTCTGTGCGGCACAGGTCAGTGGCCTTCGGACAACGATCTGCAAAAGCGCAACCAGTCGGCAGATTGAACGGGCTGGGGACTTCGCCTTCGAGAGGTGCAATGACACGGCGAAGTTTTGGGTCGGGCGCGAAGGTGCTGTCCATCAGCGTCGCGGTATAGGGGTGGCGCGCAGGCAGGTCCGTGTCCGGCAGTGCCTCGACCACGCGACCCAAATACATAACCAGTATTTCGTCGCAGAAGTAGCGCACAAGGCTCAGATCATGGCTGATAAACAGATAGGTCAGCCCCAGATCGTCACGAAGCTGTTCCAGCAGGCTGATGATCTGCGCTTGAACAGAGACATCTAATGATGCGGTCGGCTCATCAAGTACGAGCAGGGACGGGCGCAGGGCGAGTGCACGGGCAATACCGACACGTTGTTTCTGTCCGCCGGAAATCTGGTGCGGGAAGCTGCCGGCAAGACCGGGGTCCAGGCCGACCATCGTCAGAAGCGCTGCGATCTCCTCAACTGCGGTGCCTTGAGGTTTGCGCCCCTGCACCTCAAATGGTTCCATCACCGCACGGGCAATGGTGTAGCGTGGATCAATCGCTGAATAAGGGTCTTGAAACACCATCTGCATGTCAGCGCGCAGTTCGCGCATCTGTACCGGCGTTTTGGTGCGCAGATCGTCGCCATCAAACTTCAGGCTGCCTGTGCTGGGTTCAATCAATCGCAGGATCAATCTCGCCAACGTAGACTTGCCGCAGCCAGACTCTCCGACAACGCCAATGACCCGACCCGCAGGCAGATCGAACGAGACGTCATTGACAGCATGCATCGCACGCGACTTACGGAAGGGGCCGCCAGGACTGGTGAACTGTTTGCAAAGGTTGCGCACTTCAAGCTTGTTGGTCATGGGGGTGCTCCGGCGAAATGACAGGCAGCAGCACTTTGCCCATGTTGCACGAATGCAGGTCGATCCGTTGAGCAGACATCATGCGCCCGTGCGCAGCGCGGATGAAATGGGCAGCCCTTGGGGTAGTTCAAAACGTTGGGTACAGTTCCGGGTATGCCGGTCAGATGTTCGTCATCGCTAAGTCCTTTCGGGATACAACCAATAAGGGCTTGCGTATAAGGATGCTGAGGCGCGTCAAAGATGGCCTCGACCAGCCCGTGTTCAATCGCGCGCCCGGCATACATCACCACCACCTTGTCGCAGGTCTGGGCGACAACGCTCATGTCGTGAGTGATCAAGATGAGCGCCAGATCGCGTTCCTTCACCAGATCGTCAAGCAAGCGAATGATCTGGGCTTGCACCGTCACATCAAGGGCGGTTGTGGGCTCGTCCGCAACCAGTACATCCGGATCAGCGGCAAGCGCCATGGCAATCACGATGCGTTGTTTCATTCCGCCCGACATCTGATGCGGATAGCGGTCACAGATCAGTTGGGGGTCGGGGATGCGTAATGTGCCAAGGATATCGATCGTGCGTGCGCGGGCCTCAGATCCTGTCATGCCCAGATGCAGCACCGCCACGTCATCCACCTGCGTGCCGATCTTTCGCAATGGATCCAGCGATGTCATCGGATTCTGGGTGATCAGCCCCAGCCGTGCGCCTCGCAGCTTGCGGTAGTCGGTTTCGGCCAACGTGGTTAGTTCCTGCCCGTCAAAGACAATCGATCCTGCGGTGATCCGCCCGCTCGCCAAGGGCAGAAGACCCATGATACTCATCGCTGTCAGGGATTTTCCCGATCCACTCTCGCCGACAATGCCCAGTGTTTCGCCCTTGGCCAGTGAAAAACTGACGCCTGAGAGCGGAACCACGTGGCCAAATGCAACCTCAAGATCGCGCACTTCCAACATGCTCATGCCCCCCTGATCCGGTCACGGATATCGAGCGCGCGGATCAGCTCATCGCCAAAAAGGTTCACGGCAATCACCGTCACGGCAACGACGACGCCAGGAAAAATGATGACCCAGGGGCTCAGGAAAAGTTGCGCCGTGCCCGACGACATCATCGCCCCCCAACTGGGGGTGGGTGGCTGCGCACCCAGACCGAAAAAGCCCAAAGTCGCCTCAAGCACGATACCGTCACCAATGGCAAGCATGCCCACCACGATCACTGGCGCAATCGCGTTGGGTAACAGGTGTTTCAGCAGAATATGACTTGGTTTGGCGCCAAGGTTGATCGTGGCCTCGATAAAGGTCTCTCGTTTTAGTCGCACGATCTGGGCGCGGGTCAATCGGGTAAACTGCGCCAGATAGGCGATGGCAATGGCAAAGGTGGTTGAGGTCAAGCCAGGGCCGATAATCGCCACGAAAATCAGCGCAATCAGGATGTCGGGGAAGGACCACGTCAGATCGACCACGGTCATCACCGCGCGCTCAAAGAAGCCACCAAAATAGCCTGCTGCGGCGCCCAGCGTCATACCGACAGTGATGGATATTGCAATCGCCGTGGCGCTGACGGAAAGCGAGGTGCGCGCGCCGTAAATGACTCTCGAAAGTACGTCTCGGCCAAATTGATCTGTGCCCAGAAGATGCGGCCAGCCCGGTGGGGCGTTGCCGTTTGTAAGATCTTGTGCTGCGTAATCAAACGGCGTGATCCAGGGCGCAAAGATCGCCGTCAGGACGAGCAAAACCAGAAACCCGCCTGCAATTCTGCCCAGCCAGGAGCCAAAGGCACGACCGACTGCGGTCTCGCCAAATCCAGCTATAGCTCGGGCGGCAATACCTGTCATAGAACTCATTTCTTCGCCTCTCTGATACGCGGGTCCATTGCGGCCTGTGCCACATCACCAATCAACGTGCCGAGCATCACCGCTAGCGCCAGCATCAGCAGGCAACCTTGAACAACCGGATAGTCGCGTTGCCCCAAGGCCCGGATCAACAGGGAACCAAGACCCGGGCGGCCAAAAACAATTTCGACAGTCACGGCCCCGCCCAAAATCCAGCCGATCCGTAGCGCCAGAATGGTGACCACCGGTAACATGGCGTGTGGCATCAGGTGGCGGGTCAGGATCGTGCGTGATGGAAGTCCTTTGGCATGTAGCAATGTCACAAAATCCTCTCGCCGCACGTCCATCAGGGCAACACGGGTTACCCTTGCGACCAGTGCGACACCGCCAAAGCCGATGGTCAGTACTGGCAGCACCAGACTGTTCCATCCCCTTGCGCCCGAAACAGGAAACCACTGCAGTTGCACAGAGAAGAAAAGGATCATCAAAAGTGCCAACCAAAACCCGGGAACGGTCGAGCCGAGCAAGATAAACCCGCGCACGAACTGTTCCACGATGGTTGAACGCGTTGTGGCTGATATGGTTCCAAGTGTGATGCCAACGATGCTGGAGAAGACAAAGGCCAGCCCGCCGAGTGTCAAAGAGTATGGCAGGTTTTGCGCGATCAGGTCGGCCACGGGGCGTCGCAACACGATAGCCTCGCCAAAGTCACCCTGTAACATCGCACCGATCCAGTGAAAATATTGGGCGACCAAGGGCTGATCCAACCCGTATTTGGTGACGAGCGCGGCCCTGTCATCCGGTGACGATCCCACCCGAATAAGGTTGTCAATGGGATCGCCGGGCAGCAGGTGCACAATCATGAAGATCACGACTGAAATCGAGATCGACACGGGGATCAGCATCAGCGCCCGAAAGAAGATGTATCGCAGGAGCATTAAGAGCACCCTTTCGGGAGTATGTACCACCCACCCCACAGACCGGGATGGGTGTAATCAACTTGTTGACTTACTCAACCACGGTCATGTCGAGCACAGTCTGCGACCGAAACCGTGTGCCACGCACTGGATCGGGCACATTCACCCGGTCCGAATTATAGGCAATGTTCTTGGTCGGCTGGTAGATCGGCACAAAGAGGTGCTGCGACAGGACATACTCGTGATAGGCTTTGAAATTCGCAATTCGCTCATCCGAGTTCTTGCTGTCTTCCATCGCTACATCGTTCAGGCGCTGGCCTTCCGCGTCCTCCCACATGGAGATGTTCGGATAGCCCAACCGCTTGCCGGAAAAGAACCAGTCCAGAATATCGGAATTGTTCCAATCATATCCCCGTACGGCAAGCTGATGTCGGTTGTTTTTGTATTCGTCGCGGATAGTAGAGCTGTCAAAAACGGTAATTACGGCTTCCATGCCAATCTCAGCCAGTTGCGCCTGAATCACCTGCGTAAGCGAGGTGAATTCGGTGCCGTTCTGGGTGAAGAGTTTGACCGACAATGGTTTGCCATCCTTAGCGCGAACGTTGCCGTCGCCCATAATCCAACCTGCGTCCTCCAACAGGGCATTTGCCTTGTCGACGTCATAGGTAACGTTCAGCATAGGATCGACTTGCGCTTCGGGAAGCGAAGCGATCAGGAAATTATGCGCAGGCGCACCAACACCGTTATAGATCGACGCCACGATCGCTTGTTGATTGACAGCCAGACCGGTGGCTTCGCGAACTTTGATGTCGTCAAACGGGGCTGATGTCACATTGATCGGCATATAGTTGATGCCAGTGCCGGGCATCTGGATGATCGCGACATTGCTTTCGGCCTTCAGGATTTCCAGAAAATCCGTAGGAACGCCCAAAAGTAGATCAATCCCTCCGGTCTTCAGTTCCAGAAACGCTGTAGACTGATCGGGGACCTCTCGGAATGTGATCTGTCCGACGTGTGCCGCACCTTGGTTATCCGATAACTCAGACGCCCAGGCATATTCTTCATTACGCACCAAAACGGTTTCCAGCCCGATCGCGAAACTATCCAGTTTGAACGGGCCCGTGCCCACCGCACCTGAGACACCAAATTCGTCCCCCATTTCTTCGTAGGCAGCAGCCCCCGGTACGCCCATAAAGGTGGACGACAGGTTATAAAGTAGGTTCGGCTCAGGCCGTGACATGATCAGCTTGACGGTCAGGTCATCGACGACTTCGACTGATGCAACCGCAGCAACAAGATAGGCGTTTTCGGTGTCAGCGAAATCAGGGATCCAGTCTGCCACGGATTGCGCGTTGAAAGGAGTTCCATCGTGAAACGTTACACCATCTTTGAGATGGAAAACCCATGACATGCCGTCGGGGGCTTCTTCCCAGGACGTGGCCAAATGTGGGTGATAGGATTGGTCGGCATTCTGTTCGACCAGCCTGTCATAAATGAGTGATGCCGCAGAGTTGAGGTTGCTCGATGTGACGGGATTGTAGGAAGTAGCCCCCAATTCATCCGCCGCAAAGGCAATCGTTACATCCTGAGCCAGCACGGCAGAGGAAAGGAACCCGGCCGCAAGCAGCGCCGTTCCTGACAAAAGCTTCGTCTTGGTCGCATAGTGCATTGGGTTCGTCCTTTTTGTGATGAAAGAGAAATGTTTTAGGCCATGCTTTTCCAATTTTCGGGTTTGGTTTTGCCCAGGCTTTTGGGCATTGCCCACGTAACCGGCAACAATGCCGAAAAGTTCGGCTATCTTGCCCAATCGAACCGTTATCTCAGGGCCAAGCTCCATGAACACGCCCTTCTCCGGCAGATTGAAACATTGGTTTTTGGCGACCATATTCATGGTCGCCGAACCGAGTTTCCGCCATCGATGATCTGGTTGATCAGACTGGCAACCGCCTGGTGCGTCGCCAATTCGGCTTCCGTACCGACCGCATTGTCATGGGTTGTTGCAGCATCGCGAAGAACCCCGATAATCTCCTGTTCAGGTAGAAGTTTGTGATCGCCCAAGGCCAGAAGAAGCGCCTCGCAGATAGAGAGAGCCGCTATTCCTGAGTAATCTGTCAGATTGGGCATCAAATGCCTTCCTTCCTGCGGAAAAGGGGTAAAGAATCGGTGGAATATTGATGAACTTCGCCATCCTTGCAGAAATTGCGGTATGCTGGACTGATCGAAAGCAGTCCCCAAGTCGATTTCATTGTGAGTTGACGAAGATTCCGGAAAATCTCTTGAGCGCCATCCTAAACAGCCCCCTCGCCCGAAAGCTCTCTGCCTTTATTGCCTTATCCGAGAACGAGCTTGCAGTGTTGGCTCGTCTGCACCAGCGCCGAAAATCTTTTGTCTCTGGGCGTGATCTCGTACATCAAGGGCAATCGAAGCAAGCGGCGTATATACTGGCTGCGGGCTGGGCGTGTTCCTATAAAACCCAGCCTGACGGGTCACGCCAGATCGTCGATTTTCAGATACCAGGGGATTTCCTGGGATTGCGCAGCGTGCTGCTGCATGTTTCGGATCACAGTATTGAACCAATTGCGGATATCCAGGCCGCCGAAGTCCTTGCTGACGACCTTCTGGGGGCATTTGCGCAAACGCCGCGGCTCGCAACCGCGATCCTCTGGGCGGCGTCACGGGATGAGGCAATGGTGGTAGAACACTTGGTCGGACTTGGACGGCGCGATCCAGACGAACGTATGGCGCACTTCTTACTGGAGCTCGGGACCAGATTGACGCTTGTCGGAATGGGGAGCAAAGCAGGCTATGACTGTCCGCTGACTCAATATCATCTCGCTGATGCCTTGGGTCTGAGCGCGGTACATGTCAATCGCGTTCTTCGACGATTGCGCGAGAATGGGCTGGTCACCTTTCGGGACGGTCGCGTGACGTTCGACAGCTATGATCGTCTGTTAACACTGGCAGGGTTCGATCCGGCGTATCTGGATCAGACCGGACCGCTATTGAAGTGAGAAAACTGACCCCCGCCAATCCTCTGTCGAAGCGTCGACCAAAAAATTGGCATTGAGTTACACATGCTCTTGCTTCAGCGCGTCCAATATCTTGTGCGCTTCAGTCTCATTATCTTCCGGAGGCACCATTTCGGTAATGCTGTACACTCATTTTTGGATGATCGCTTCACACATCATACCGTCATTTGTTGACCATGTAGCGTTGGTCAGTTTGAGCTGATACTGTTGAAAAACTCCATTTTTGCGCAATTTCTAGTCCAAAATTGTCCGCACAGAACGGGTGGGGTTTTCCAGCCGAGGGATCGGCCAAATCCTGGCTCTGGCCGCCAGAGAGCGTCTCAACAATCGTCATTGGTAGTGATGGAGGACTTTTGCGAATGACCGCCCGTTTGCAGTAAATTTAGGCTTCCCGGAATTCCGAGTTTTTCAACATGGAGTAATCTCGATCTGCCTCTGCGCAACGCCGGTACAGTAGACCGGCAAAAAGCAGAGAGGCATTGAGAAATGGAATATTATGCTGGTCTGGATGTCTCGATGGAAGAGACGCACATTTGCGTCCTTGATCGTCAAGGTACACTGATACGCGAAGGTAAGACGCGCTCATCGCCTGTTGCAATTGCCGATTTTCTCGCAGCTGTTCCGCCTTGTGAACAGGTCGTCTTCGAGACGGGTCGAATGGCACCGATGCTCTACCACGGGCTTGTCGAACATGGTGTGCGGGTTGTGTGCATTGAAAGCAGGCAAGCCTATCAGGCGTTGAAGTCGTTGGCGGGGCACAAGACGGATCGCAACGATGCCCGTGGTTTGGCACATCTCGCACGTACGGGATTCTACAAACCGACACATGTCAAATCTTTGTCGGCCCATGCGATCCGTTCCCTGATCGCAGCCCGCAAGAAGTTGGTCGGACAGCGCGTCACCATAGACAATCAGATCCGGGGTCTGGTGGTCGTGTTCGGTGTAAGACTGCCCAGAGCCCTATCTCCGGCATTTAAAGATGCAGCGCTACAAGTCAGCAATGGTGTACCAGGTCTGCATGCCGCTCTATCCGGGCTCTTCGCGGCGCGCGACGCAATTCTCAAGGCGGTTGCGGCGATCGACGTCGACATGAAAAGGATGGCTCGCAAATCCACGGTCTGCACACGCCTTATGACGGTTCCCGGCGTCGGGCCGATAACGGCCCTGGCTTTCGCGGCCGCCATTGACGATCCGTCGCGCTTCAGGAGGTCGCGCGATGTCGGCGCCTATCTCGGGCTCGTTCCGCGACGATGTCAATCCGGTGAAATTGATTATACGGGCAGCATCTCGAAGCGGGGCGATGTCAGAGTTCGCACGCTTCTTTACGAGGCCGCAAATGTGGTGCTGACAAGATGCTCAGCACCCCTCAATCTCAAAGACTGGGCCATGGCAATCGGGGCGCGTTCAACAATGAGAAAAGCCAGAGTCGCGCTGGCCCGGCGCCTCGCCATTATCATGCACGCAATGATGCGCGACGAGACCGAATTCCAGACCACCTAGCGGTGGAGGCAAAGGAAAACTCGAGGACACCCAAATCAGAGCTCCCATCCGGGATGTCAGAGGGAGAGCGTGAGACACGGCGACGATTCTGTAGCAAAGAGCAACTCCAATTGGCTCGATTGCGGTTTCAACCTTGCCGACACACACCCAGCCAACCCCATCATGAACCAATGAGTTCGAAGAGAACAAAGGCAACCTCAGACGCAATACGAGAAGGAAGTTCAGAAAACGCGCATTGACAGATTAGAGAACATAAACGGCTCGATCCGGCCATTAGTTGCGATTGAATCTAATATCTGCTTCGCCCATCACATTTTACCATCAGCAACCAACCCACAGATATTTCACGGGCACTCTGCTTCTCATTTTACAAAAATATTCAATGAATTCAGCGTAATCCTTAGGATTGCAAATCCGTGTACACCGGTTCGATTCCGGTGCTCTCCTCCAATAAAATCAATGAGTTACGTGATTTTTGCGTAGTGTTTGATTGTAAAATGGTACCCACATTACACTTCTGGCACCGTTTGAAATATTCTTATTCTCTTCAAATTTGCCTGAAACTGCAAAGATACCTGCCGGAAATTGACGTGGCAGGACAAACACCGTGCGCAGCTTAAGGCGTCTCGCCGCTCAACAGATCGGTAATAGCGATCAATGGTTCTGAATAATCAATCCCAGTCGATCCCGCATTCGTGTGGGGCAGGGCTGGGGTCTTTACCTATATCCGTCATCACCCAAGCACACCCATGCGGTCGCTTGATCGCCCAGGGCGCACCAGCGTTCGAAGCTGCAACGCCTATGTTGTCCCAACTGCTCAAAGCCGAGATCGCCGAGCGGGAGGTGCGCTCAATTGCCTATCACTCGAAAGTGGCACGCTTCCCGTCGTATGAAGATCTCGCAGGCTTCGACTTCAAATCCAGCGACATCAACGAAGCCACGGTCAGGCAGTTGCACCGCGGCGAGTTCGTGGAGAACGTAGAAAACGTTGTGCTGATCGGTGGCCCGGGAACGGGCAAGAGCCACATCGCAACCGCCATCGGCGTGCAGGCTATCGAACACCACAGATGCAAGGTGCGATTCTACTCGACTGTGGAATTGGTCAACGCCCTGGAGCAAGAAAAAGCCCTCGGAAAGGCTGGCAAATTGGCTGAGATGTTCACCAAAGTCGACTTGGTCATCCTTGATGAACTCGGCTGTCCTCGGCGTATTTGTGAGACATGATCATGCCTTCTAGGTCACCGGCGTCCTCCAGCCTCTGAATTTCCTCGGCATCACCGATCCAACCGAGCAGATCACTGATGACATCAAGCTGATCTGGCTTGCAGTTGTCTAGATGAGCATACAAATCTGCAGAGATATTGTGCTGACGACGTTTCGCATCAGCCAGATCACTAGTTCCGGTGGAGCGTTTGAGCTGTTTCCTACCATTGAAATGCCGCCGCAAATCTGCGGGTATGGTCAGAAGGACGTAGTATTTACCTTTGTTGAAGGCCAACGTCGTAGCTGGATAATCAGACACTCGTATCCTCCATGGTATCCTCCGTGAGATACTCCAAGTGTCTAATATATTGAGAAAAAACACAATAGGTGTGGGTGGCGGAGACGAAGGCTGCCGAATATATATATTAATATTCTGAATTATATGATTAATTACGTTAAGTTGATATAATATACCACATTAAGTACCACACTGTGTGTTGGTTTTAGTCCGCTTCTTTGGCTTCAACACGGTGAGCTGTCATTGATAAAATTTGCAGCGAATGTCGGGTTGGAGCCCTCTTCAACCAATTGTGTAACCTGGGCAAATGTCCACTTTCCTCGGCAAAGTGTCGCGTCTGATGTGTTCTCGTAAAAGTTTTTCGCTAAATAATTATATGCTATATAATTATTGCATCACGGAGAATTACATGCCTACCGGACATATCATGATGGCAATGAGCCTAGATGGCTTCGTTGCCAGAAAAGATCACACACTCGATTGGTTGAACAAACAGCCTACAGACAATGAAGACCACGGCTTCAATGAATTTATGGACAGCGTTGATATTCTTGTCATGGGCTCCGGGTCGCTGAAAACTGTCCTAGGATTTGGCGAATGGCCGTATTCGATGCCGGTCGTTGTCCTCAGTCGTTCAATGACAAGTCGGGACCTGCCTGAACATCTGGAGGGTAAAGTTGAATTCACAACAGAAAGCCCTCAGGAGTTGTGGGAGACCTTTCGCCAACGCGGTCACAAACGTGTATATGTCGATGGGGGCGCGATCATTCGTTCATTTCTCAAGATCGGGTTGGTGCAAGACATGAAGATCGCCATTGTTCCCATTTTGCTCGGTGATGGTATCCGCATATTTGGAGAAACCGACGGTGACGTTGATCTTGAGTTGATCTCGTCCACGTCATTTCCGTCCGGTCTTGTTGATCTGGTGTACAGAGTGAAAGGCGCATGACAAGGTCGTCAGCGGTCGGACGGCCACTAAAATCAACCCAGCGTTTGTCAAAACAGCTTGTATTGCAAACCGCGCTACCCATTGTGCAAAAGCATGGAGCGGCAGCACTCTCGTTTCGGCTACTGGCTGAAAAGCTGAATGTGACGCCGATGGCCGTGGCCTACCATTCCGGTAGCAAGCATGAACTGCTGGCAGATCTGGTTCGTGTAGCCTTTGAGAACTCACTGCAGGGTGTATCGGGGGAGAGCCCGGAAACCATGGCCCGCAACATATTGAGCGCGTACTTCCAGCGAGCCTTGCTGAATGCTAACTTGTTGCGGGCGGTTCTTGAAGATGTTTCTCTCATGAGCGAAGGTCTCATTGAGATCACAAACGAACTGCAGGCTTGCACGCAGAAACTCAACGACGGTGACAAGGAAAATGTGCTACTGCACCTTCTCATCGACTACACGCACGGCTTTGTTCTCTCTGCGTCATGCGGAGAGAATAATTCTTTAACAATCGAGGGCTTTTTGCGCGGCGTTGACTGGGTTTTCGCGAAGGCGAATGGCTGAGCATCTTAAAAAAGATGAAGTTTCCGCATTGGAAGAAATTCTCGCCCGCAAAGATAGCTAACGCTCGAACAAGCCTTGTAAACTGCAACATGTTCGCTTTGCTGCCTCTGGCATTAAATGCAGAGAAGGTCTCCTCCGAGCCCAAAATGTCAAATGCTGCAGCGCGCACGAATGGGCGTGATGAGCACAGAGCGGACATCCTCGTGTGTGATGACTCCTCCTGCCATCTGTTAGAAACAGTCGCGTATTCATCTGCGATTGCCACATAGGGATTTACATCTGAGAAGTTTTGGTTGGAAAGAAGGTCACTCAATTTTAGCCTGACTTCAACTCTCCACCTGTAAGCATTTGTACATGATCCAAAATTCTTTTCAGTTCTTTTGTGCATAGGGCTGTCGATACAACTTGAGTGTCCAATCCGGCGAACCGTCGGCTCAAACACCGTTGCCCGCTGACGGGCGTGCGGTCGCAAATCAGAGCATTCAGGGAGAACGAACATGACTCTTATCAAAGGCGGCTTGCTTGATCGCCGCGGATTCTTGAAAACCACGGCGGCGACGGTTGCTGCCGCGTCGTTGCCGTTTGGTGTGGCCCGCGCCGCGCCCAAACGAGGTGGTCATTTGCGGGTTGGCCTTGGGCATGGCCAGACAACCGACACACTGAACCCCGGCCTGTATGATTCAGGCTTTATGATTGCGTGGACACATGCTGTGCATGGCCGTCTGACCCAGGTCGGTCCTGACGGTTCACTTACGCCAGAACTGGCGGAAAGCTGGGAAGCATCAGAGGACGCCGCAGAATGGCGTTTCAAGATCCGCAAGGGCGTTCAGTTCCACGATGGGCAAGAGCTTACCGTTCAGGACGTTGTCAATTCGATCAACTTCCACCGTGGCGAAAACTCGACCTCGGCGGCAGCGCCGCTCGTCGAGCCGGTGCGGGATATCACTACCGAGGGCGACGACACCGTTGTCTTCAAACTGAGCGGTGGCAATGCCGACTTCCCATTCCTTCTCACTGATTACCACCTGCCGATCTGCAAAGCAGATGGCGACTCGATCGACTGGCAGTCGGGAAATGGCTGCGGCTCGTATAAGAGTGCCTCCATCGACTTAGGCGTTTCGGCCAAGTTGGAGCGGCATGAAAACCATTGGCGCGATGACGTGGCTTTCTTCGATTCCGTCGAATTTCTGGCGCTGGTCGATCTGAACGCCCGGACCACGGCGCTTGTTTCAGGCGATGTAGATGTGATTGACCGGGTAGATTTGAAAACTGCCGGGCTTTTGGGGCGCAAGCCGGGTGTCAATGTCCACTCAATTTCGGGCAAGGCGCATTACTCGATCCCGATGGATGTACGCCGGGCGCCCTATGACGACAAGAATGTCCGTCAAGCTCTGAAATACGGCGTCAACCGCCAGGAGATGGTGGACAAGATCCTGTTCGGCTTCGGCTCCATTGGCAACGATCATCCGGTCGGTGCTGGCGAACAGTACTTCAACTCTGAACTGGAGCAGAAACAGTACGATCCAGATAAGGCCAAGTGGTATTTGCAGCAGTCCGGCATAGACAATTTGCAGGTGAATTTGTCGGCTGCGGACGCGGCCTTTGGCGGTGCGGTGGACGCTGCTGTGCTTTTCCAGGCCTCGGCCAAGGCGGCTAGTATCGATATCAACGTGATCCGTGAACCCAATGACGGCTATTGGTCTGATGTCTGGATGAAAAAGGAGTTTACTTTCTCATACTGGGCCGGCCGTCCGGTTCCGGACCAAATGTTCTCGACGGCCTATCAGTGCGGCGCGTCCTGGAACGAGAGCTTCTGGTGCAATGAGCGGTTTGACGACCTCTTGATCAAGGCGCGTGCCGAACTCGACAATGCCAAGCGCCGCGAAATGTATTGGGAAATGCAGGAAATCTGCGCGACCGATGGTGGCGCGATCATTCCAATGTTCAACGACTGGGTTTTTGCAGTCAACGACAAGTTGGGGCTGCCCGAAATCATGGGCTCTGACTGGGATCTCGACGGCAACCGCTTCATGGAGCGCTGGTGGTTCGCCTGACCTCTTGAAAACCGGGGTGTCGGTGAACACGGCACCCCAAGCACAATTCGAAATGCTTTACGGTCAGGCCCGGAAGAACCGCATGGTTGGGTCGGCCTCGATCTGTTCGAACAGCCAGTCAACAAACGTGTCGAGCTTCGGGTTGGGTGCACGTTCTTTTTGCATCGCCAGATACCAGCGGCCTGGCTCGGGCACCGAAATGTCGAACGGTCTGACCAGCCGCCCCCGTTCAAGATCACGCGCGCAAAACGGTGCCCTTGCGACGCTGATACCGTGATTGTTCAGAACAGCCTCTCGGACAAGCGGGTAATTGTCGAAGATCGAGCCAAATTTCATAGTGCCGCGGTTCAAGCCCGCCGCATCCAACCAACAGTCCCAGTCATCCGGCTCATTCCATGTGCTTGGGATACTCAGCAATAGGTAATTTCCTAGCTCTTCCAGCGGCATTCCACCGCTTGCGGTTTTCAAGGCCTCCGGAGCACATACCGGGTAGATATCGGTTTCGAACAAGGGGCTATAGTCAAATCTCTTATCAAATGGTGGCGCGTTGAACACGCCAACATCGAACCGGTGCACATCATAATCACCGTCTTCAAAGGTAGAAACTATGCGCACGCGCGTGTTTGGATTGTCCTGGAGAAAGTCAGCCAGTCTGGGCTGGAGCCACATTGTGTTGAAACTTGCGTAGGACTGAACGAGCAACACGTCCGGTTCCTCAGGTGCCTGGATGCGCCGCGTGGCTTTGATAATGCCCTGAATGTGTTCGCGGACTGGCGGGTAATATTGCTCGCCAGCCGGTGTCAGTTCGACCGAACGGCTTGTGCGTTCCAACAGCTTTACGCCGATTGTTGTTTCTAACGCTTTGACCTGGTGGCTGACTGCCGCATGGGTCACACAAATCTCTTCAGCGGCTTTTCGGAAACTCTTGTGACGCGCCACCGCCTCAAAAGCGCGCAGTGAAACCAGCGTGGGCATGTGAGTGGTCATTACTGCATCTCCTTGATGAAACCAACTCTGCTTGCCCTCAAGCAGAGTTATCCGACGACGGGCGCGAATGCAGCAGGGTTTTGATACTCTTTTTCATAGCCTGTCAGGGGGTAAAACGCAATTAGCGGTGCGATTTGATCGGTTAGAATTTCTTGATGAAAAGAAATTTCTTTCAATTCTTCAACCGGGTGAGAAATGCCAGATTAGCAGGAAAAGAAGCTCAAGGATTCCACCTTCATGCCACCACTTTCACCTTCGCCAAATGCATATGGCTATCCGTTGCTGATTAAACACTTGCTGGCCGGATCCCAGCTCGCGTCAGCCAGCCAAGAGATCGTCAGCGGCACCGAAATGCGGCTGAGCTACGCGGACTTGGGCAAACGCGTGCGCCAGCTTGCAAATACTCTACAGGCCAGCGGGATACGTGAGGGCATGCGCGTCGGTGTCATGGATTGGGATACGCATCGTTATCTTGAGTGTTTTTTCGCGGTTCCGATGATGGGCGCGACCCTTTTCACGATCAACGTACGTTTGTCTCCTGCGCAGGTTCTTTATACGATCAACCACGGCAAGTCGGACCTGATCATCGTGCATCAAGATTTCATGCCACTCATTGACGATATCAAATCGAGCTTTGAACGCGACATCATCATCGTACCGATTGGAGATGGTGAAGGATATGAAGAGTGGATAGGCGAAGCCCCAGGCAGCTTTGACTTCCCGGACTTCGATGAAAACCAAACCGCAACCCTGTTTTATACGACCGGGACAACCGGCAATCCCAAAGGGGTAAGCTATTCACATCGGCAGTTGGTCCTTCACACGTTGGGCTTGATCGCTGGTTTCGGCGCGTGGCCGGGGAATTCCGGGTTTCATCGCGGCGACGTTTACATGCCGCTTACGCCCTTGTTTCACGTCCACGGCTGGGGATTTCCATATGCCGCGACGATGCTGGGACTGCGTCAGGTCTATCCCGGTCGATATGACCCTGACACAATCTTGCGATTGATTGCAGACGAAGGCGTCACCTTTTCCCATTGCGTGCCCACGGTTCTTTCAATGGTGCTCGACCATCCCAACTGCCCGCAAACTGACTTGCACAGATGGAAAGTTATCATTGGCGGGGCCGCTTTGCCGCGCAGTCTGCAAGACCGCGCCGCGGCGGCAGGTATATCCTTGCATGCGGCCTATGGCATGTCCGAAACCTGTCCATTTCTGACAGTGGCAGATTTGTCCAGCGATGATCCAGAGGTACAGGCGCAAACCGGCTTTTCCGGCCCACTTGTCGACCTTCGTGTTGTGACGCCGGATATGAAAGACGTCCCGCACGACGGTGAAACAACCGGTGAAGTTGTAGCGCGGGCTCCCTGGTTGACACAAGGCTATCTGGATAATGCGCAAGCCTCGGATGAGCTTTGGGACGGTGGGTATCTTCATACCGGGGATGTTGGGTATGTCCGCGAGAATGGGTCGTTGCAGATCACGGATCGCCTCAAGGACGTGATCAAGACCGGCGGCGAATGGATATCCTCACTTGCACTGGAAAACATAGCATCGTCTTGCAGCGGCGTTGAGGACATCGCCGCGATCGGGCTGCCACACGCGAAGTGGGGCGAAAGGCCAGTGTTGGTCGCTCAAGCCGCAAAAGATGCCGATCCGGATCTTGTGCGCCTAAGCGTCATGGCGGAAATTCAGTCGCGCGTTGACGCAGGTGAACTTTCGAAGTGGGCAGTTCCTGACGAAATACTCTTTGTCACCAGCCTTCCCAAAACCAGCGTCGGCAAGCTCGACAAGAAACTCGTGCGGCAAGACATTTCAACTCGTGCGGTAATAAAATCATGACAGACAAGCAACGCCGTATTCAGGCGCTTATTCAATCCATTTTCACCTATCTGCAGGCTCACAGAGCTGTCACGCGCGGCGTTGATCTGACGTTGGGCAAGCTGGCAGCCATGGACCTGAAGGGTGAGAGGCTCATTGACTTACCTCCCCAAGGAACCCGGCACGATGAGGTTCTGAAGAACGCCATCGACGGAGTTGTCGCCCCCGAATTGCAGGATATCGCACGTTGTCTGAAAGCCGCGAAGGATGATCTGGTGTGGCGCGAAGACAACGCCCAATTCTATCCCCCTGGTGCCGATTTGGGAGAGGGATACACAAAGTGCAACCTGCATACCCTGCTCATCGGACCCGATGCGTGTGGACATCACCATCCCGACTTCAACCTTGGCATTTTCATGCTGGGCCCAAGGACGCTGTATCGCGACCACAACCACGACGCGCCAGAGCTGTACCTGAACCTGTCCGAGAGATCTGGTTGGCGGTTTGGCACCCGCGATTGGCAGGACTATCCGGCTGGATCACTTATCTGGAACGCGGCGGGCGAGCCCCACGCCACCCGGGTCTATAACCAGCCATTCATCTCCGTCTTTGCCTGGCTCGAGAACGTGAATTCACCCTGCAATGTAATCCATTTCGACGACTGGGCAGAGATCGAACAAGATCTTGCCAAACAGCCTAATTGAGGTTTCCGAACATGATTTCCATTAAACACACCGAGGGTGTCGCTTTCATTGAGCTGAATGCCCCACCGGTGAACGCCCTTGGCCTGAAGATGCGGCAGGCGCTTTCCTCGGCCATCCACGAGTTGGACGCCGATGAACAGGTCAAAGCTATCGTTCTATGCTCGGCTCTGCCGCTCTTTTGCGGCGGCGCTGACATCGTCGAGTTCCGTACCGGGGCAGTTTGGGACAAGCCGGACCTGCCAGACCTGTGTGTAACGATTGAAACCAGCAAAAAACCCATTATCGCCGCGATTGCAGGTCCCGCTATGGGTGGTGCGCTGGAGATTGCGCTTGCCTGTGATTACCGTGTCGCCACGGCGGATGCATTGATGGGGCTGCCCGAAATCAAGCTGGGGCTGCTGCCAGGCGCCGGGGGCACCCAAAGGCTGCCACGGATTGCCGGGCTGGAAGCGGCAACGCAAATGATCCTTTCGGGTGATCCCGTGAAAGGCGAATATGCCCTGTCTTGCGGGCTGGTCGACGCGTTGTTTGAGAACGACCGAGAATTTTGCGCGCATGTTTTGGGTTTCGCCACCCGTGTCAGCCAAGAGGGCGCTCCGAAACGTAGTTGCGTGGATATGACCGTCACACACCCTGATCCGAAGGGATATCTGACGGGTTTCCGAGACCAGATAGCGCACAGGTCCAAAAACCTTGTCGCCCCTGAACGATGTTTGGTGTCCATCGAGGCCGCGTGCGAACTGCCGCTGGCCGAGGGGTTGGCACAAGAGAAGGCAGGTTTCGCCGAACTGCTCGACACACCTCAATCGCGCGCCGGCCGACACCTGTTCTTTGCGGAGCGTGAATGCAACAAGGTTCCGGGCGTTACCCGTGCGGACCGACCACGTGACATTGCATCGGTCGCCGTGATCGGTGCCGGAACAATGGGGCGCGGCATTGCTATCGCCTTTCTGCAGGCGGGGTATCCGGTCACGCTTCTTGAAACTACGCAAGGTGCGCTCGAACTGGGACTGGAAAAGGTCCGGGAGCATTTCCAGCGCGCGACCCAAAAAGGGCGGCTCAGTGCCGATCGGGCAGAGGCAATCGCCGCCAACGCCACCGGGACGCTCAGCTACGCCGACCTTGCAGAGGCCGACCTGATCATCGAAGCGGCGTTTGAAAGCATGAATGTCAAACACCAGATTTTTGAAGCCCTGGACCGACACGCAAAACTTGGCGCGATACTGGCCTCAAACACATCGACATTGGATCTTGACGAAATCGCCGCAGTCACGTCACGCCCGGAGGATGTGATTGGTCTCCATTTCTTCAGCCCGGCGAACGTCATGCGCTTGCTAGAGGTGGTGCGGGGCGCCAAGACCGCTCCCGATGTCATTGCAACGGCAATCACGGTCGCAAAGAAGATCCGAAAGCTCCCTGTCACGGTTGGCGTGTGCTACGGCTTTGTTGGAAACCGGATGCTGGAACCATACTTCCGCGAAGGATCCCGTCTGCTTCTAGAGGGGGCGACGCCGAAACAGGTGGATGACGTCCTTGAAGGCTTCGGCATGGCCATGGGCATTCATGCGATGGCAGATCTGGCCGGAGTCGATGTGGGCGCACGCGTGCGTCAGGAACGGCGTAGTGAAATCGCGCATGACCCGACATACCAGGCTGTGCAGGACAGGTTGTTTGAACTAGGCCGACTGGGTCAGAAAACCGGGCGAGGAAGCTATGTCTACGAGGGGCGGACACGGGTCGAAGACCCAGAGATTGTTCAAATCAGTGCCCATTTGGCGGACTTGCATGGCGTGAAGCGCAGGGACATCGACGATCAGGAAATCCTTGAGCGGTGTCTGTTTCCCCTGATCAACGAGGGCTTCTTGATCCTTGAAGAGGAAATTGCAACGCGCCCGGGTGATTGCGACCTGATTTGGGTCAATGGCTATGGCTTCCCAAACTGGCGCGGCGGCCCAATGCACTATGCTGACGAGATTGGATTAAGTCAGATTTTGGAACGCATGACCCACTATCGGCAGTCGCTAGGTGCCTATGGTGAGATGTGGTTCACGCCTGCGCCTTTGTTGGAAGAACTCGCAACCTCGGACGTGACGCTTACCGCGCACTTTGATGCCAAAAAGGAAAAATCATGAGAGAAGCCGTTATTGTCTCAACCGCACGAACCCCGATTGGGGTGGCCTTCAAGGGTGCGCTGAACAACATCAAATCCCCTACCATGATGGGGCACGCCATTCAGCATAGCGTGAAACGTGCAGGCGTAGACCCCGGTTCGATCGAAGATGTCGTCATCGGATCGGTCCTTACGGCGGGGACAGCAGGCATGAATGTCGCTCGTTTGTCGGCGCTGGCGGCGGGCCTTCCCAATACGGTGGCAGGGCAGACGATCGACAGGCAATGTTCCTCCGGGTTGATGGCCATTGCGACGGCTGCAAAGCAGGTCATTGTAGATGGTCAGAACGTCGCCGTGGCTGGCGGGCAGGAGAATATTTCCGCCCTGCAGAATGCCTATCTGAGATGGGCGGGCGATGAGAAAGATCCAAACGTTATCGTCCAATCTGAACATGCCTATATGCCGATGCTGATGACGGCGGAAAATGTGGCGTGGACCTATGGGATCAGTCGTGACGCCCAGGATGAATACGCTGCACTTTCCCAAGGTCGGACGGCCCGGGCTCAGGCCACTGGCGCCTTTGATGACGAGATCGTTCCGATCACTGCGATCAAACGGGTAAAAAACCGCGAAACCGGAGAGGAAACCCTGGAAGAAGTGACCTTGTCAAAAGACGAAGGCAACCGGCCGGGCACGACGGCTGAAACACTTGGGGCATTGAACCCGGTTGTCGAAGGAGGCGTGATCACTGCCGGAAACGCAAGCCAGCTCTCAGATGGCGCTTCGGCCTGTGTGCTCATGGAAGGTAAAATGGCTGAGCAGCAGGGCCTCACACCGCTAGGTATCTATCGCGGTATGGCAGTTGCAGGAAACGCACCGGAAGAGATGGGGGTCGGCCCGATCTATGCCATTCCAAAGCTGCTGAAGACTGCAGGTCTTCGCGTGAGCGACATTGGCCTTTGGGAGCTTAACGAAGCCTTCGCCTGCCAGGTTCTGTATTGCCGCGACCACCTTGGCATCGATCCCGAAATCTACAATGTGAACGGCGGTGCCATCTCGATCGGCCATCCCTATGGCATGACAGGTGCGCGACAAGTCGGGCACGCTCTGCTTGAGGGGAGACGTCGTGGCGTAAAATACGTGGTGACCTCCATGTGTGTTGGCGGAGGCATGGGGGCCGCAGCGTTGTTTGAAGTCGCCTGACCCCACTGAAACGGGTTCAAGCAGAGCGTTATTTGGTTGAGACATTGACCTGTAATCAGTGAAGGTCACCATCTGCATGTGCCGTGTTTCCTATCACCCGGAATTGGTGATACCTCCTGAGGTGTTATGACCAATGTCACGCCAACGATCCTTTCCACGGTTTCCAGCCAGTTTGTCGATGACTGGCTGGCAGCGCTGCGTGCCCTGTGCCCAGAGGCGCAGATGGCGTCGCTGCTTAGCCGGTCCGGTCTGAACGCTGATACGCGCTCGCCGACTGGTCGCGTCACACTGGATCAGATCGTATGTCTCTATCAACTTGCCGCTGTTGAGACCGGCGATGAAATGATGGGGCTTTGGAGCAGGCCCGTCCGGCCAAGGGCCCTGCAACATCTTTTGACGACTGTCAGAGAGGCCACATCTCTTTCATCGGCACTCTACCGGTTTTCGACGTTCTGGAACATGTTGCTGGATGATTATCAGTTTGATCTGGAGGACGCCGACAACGCGTTGGTGCTTACCCTGAAACCACAAGGCGAAGTGCCGCTTCAGCGGTTTGGACATATGCTGATCCTCAAACTTGCCCACGGGCTCATGTCTTGGCTGGCAGAGCATGAGGTTCCGGTTAAGGCCGTTGATTTCGCGTTTGATCGCCCGGACTTTGATCAGGATTACGCGATTATCTTTCCCGCACCCTTTCAGTTTGGCCAACCCGCCACTGCGATCTCCTTCTCCCCGAACGCTCTGGGCCCTGTGCAAGCGCGTAGCACATCTGATCTTGACCGGTTTTTGCAAAACGCGCCCCGGGACTGGATCTTCACCTCTTCGCGGGAGCATACCCAATCGCTACGGGTGCGCACATATCTGGGCCAAACGGGATGGGACGCGGCCACCCTGACCCAGACAGCATCCGCGATGCACATAACCCCGCGCACCCTGATCCGCAGGTTGCAAGCGGATGGGACCTCGTTTCAGGCGATCAAGGATGCCCTGCGGCGCGACATCGCTATCCGCGACCTGCAGGCGGGACACAAAAGCGTCGAGGCCATCGCACATGATGTCGGCTTTTCCTCTGCTGCCAATTTTCACCGGGCCTTTCAACGCTGGACCGGCAGCACCCCCAGTTCGTATCGCAGGACGAATATCTGAGACGCGCTTTTTGTCACTTTTGGACAATACCCTGTCACCACACGAGATAGAGCGAAGAAGTTTCTCCTGCTAAATCTTGCGCAATACATGGCGTTCTCACCTGGTTCTCCTCTAGAAGCTTGACCCGCTGCCTGCTCAGCAGGTGCTGAAGTGTGGCGTCATGTGAAAGAGCCGCTCACAAAAGGACCGACCAATGTCAGACAAACTCGCCACCATACTCCAAGCCGCACGCGACCACGCCAAGCAGGTCATCCTGCCCAATGTGGACGCCTGGAACGCCGCAAAGAAGTGGCCCCGTGATGCGTCTGACAAGGCCGGGGCCGCTGGCCTGACGGGGCTCTACGCCCCCGAGGAGTTTGGTGGTCAGGGCTTGCCGCTGGCAGAGGGCATTCAGGTCTATGAACAACTGGGGCTGGGGGACGGCGCTTATGCCTTTGCCCTGTCGATGCATAACATCTGTACCTTCGCGGGCTGCGGCTATGGCACAGATGCCTTCAAGGAAAAATGGGCACGGGATCTGACCTCTGGCCGCAAACTGGCGAACTTTGCACTGACCGAGCCGCAATCGGGATCGGACGCAACAAACATGTACTCGCGAGCCGTGATCAATGACGACGGCACATGGACGATCAGCGGTGCGAAGGCATGGGTCAGTCTGGCGACCGAGGCTGATATCTATTTCACCGTGGTCAAAACCAGTGACACACCCGGCCACAAGGATATGGCGATGATCGCCATTCCCGCCGATACTCCGGGGCTCAGCTTTGGTCCGCTCTACGACACCCCGTCTTACAACTTCCTGCCTCTGGCCGAGATGTACATGGACCAAGTCGTGGTGAGTGAAGACAACATCATCCTGCCCATTGGTCAGGGCCTGCAAGGTTCACTCATGGCGATCGATATCGCCCGCGTTTCGATTGCGTCAGGATGCTGTGGATTGATGCAAGCGGCATTGGATACGGCGCTGTCCTATTCCAAGAACCGCAAGATGTTTGGTGGCAAGAACCTTGATCTGGACGGGATCCAGTGGATGCTGGGCGAGGTGGCCACCGATCTGGAGGCGTCCAAGCTGCTCTATCGCAAGGCAGCAGAGGCGCTCGGCACGCCCGAGGGACCGCTGATGGCCGCCCATGCCAAACGGTTTGTTCCCGATGCAGCGGTTAAGGCTGCGAACACCTGTACGCAAGTGTTGGGCGGTATGGGACTGTTGCAGCCTTATGGTCTGGATCGTTTGTCTCGCCTCGCGCAAATGCTGCGGATCGTGGACGGGACAACCGAAATCAGCCGTGTAGTTATCGGGCGAGCCCTGCAAAAACGAGCGGCGACCTTACCTGATCTGCCAGTACCGAAAGGATTTGGTGAGGCCGGCTAAACATCCCACCCACCGACGAAGCAGAGCCGACCTGAAAATCTCCTCAGAGATCGGTAAAATCGAAACACCGGCCACGCATATGCGGCCGGTTACTCGATATTGCAGACCTTGGTGCAAATGCAGCGAATTCACCCTTTGTCCGCCAAGCAGACCTTGGATCGTCGTGTGACCAATGACTGCTTGGCGGATATTTTGTTGAAAAACTCCTGCTTGATTGATGGGTTGATCGCTGATTCAATTCTCTTATTGATCAGGAGGATTGGCGATGATGGGACCGAGGCAGGAAGCACAGGCAGCGCTGTTTTACGAGTTC
>NZ_JBXVVI010000023.1:0-38623 GCF_057219155.1 Roseovarius sp. YIN77 | reverse complement strand
CCCTTGCGATTCTTTTGTCCTTTGACGGTTACCCTGACAATCCAGCGCCGTGCGCCTGAGGGATCCACAACCAAATAAAGACCCGACCCATCCCCATGACGACCCGGCCCTAGATTCTCCACCAGCTTCTTTGTTAGCTTTCCGCCCAGCGCGGCCATCAATCATACCACAATAAATACCACTCAGTGAAAGTATACGGGCATAATTGAGCAAAAGCCAATGAAATGACAGAATGCAGAAATACCCATATAAATATGTTGTATTATTAACTTAATGATGGTGGGAAATATCGAGTAAGATTGTTCAGTGGCGGAGGAGGTGGGATTCGAACCCACGGAACGCTCTCACGTTCAACGGTTTTCAAGACCGCCGCATTCGACCACTCTGCCACTCCTCCGGTCCGAACTTCGCTTACAACGCCCGCATTGATTCTGAAAGTGCAGAATGTCAGGGGAATATTGCCGATGAAGAGCGCAATTGGCCCGCTGGCCCTTTAAAATGTATTTTGTCAGCGCTACACTGTGAAAAACAACCAGACCGAAAACCGGCGTTTCGCACATTTCAGTGCGCAAGAGGGCGAGTAATGGCAAGAGCGACCTATTTTTCAAGGCCACAGATCGTTGCAATTTTGGCGGGGGCCGGATTGCTTCTGACTGCTTGCGACGAGACGGCAAGTGGCGGATTATTTGGACAAATTTCAAGCGAGCAAATTGATGGCGGCGGCACAATTGAGACCAGGGTCGAAGAACGAGACGTCGAACGCCCGGATATCTTTGAAACTACGGATATGGCCCTTTGGGACGGACGGCCTTCTTTGGGCGGTGTTTGGGTGGCCCATCCTGGTGTCGGCGCGCCTGAACGAGTGCGTGTCACCAATACCGAATCCGGGAACGTGATAGAGGCTGCGCTGTTTCGCAGGGAGCGTGAACTGCCAGGGCCTTTGATTCAGGTCTCGTCCGACGCGGCGCAAGAACTTGGCCTGCTGGCGGGCGATCCAACGAAGCTCAGCCTCATTGTGCTACGGCGCGAAGAGGTCACGATCGAAGAAGTCATTCCTGCCCCTGTAGAAGAGATTGCTGAGCCAATCGAAACACAGGAAGAGATTGAGCAAGAAGCAAGCGCAGAGCCCCAGCCTGCCACTCAGGACGTCACTGCCGAAGCGGAAACGGATCCAATCGCCAGTGCGGCCGCCGCAATTGAGGCCGCAGATACGGCTGACGCTGCAACAACCGAGGTCGCCGCAGTTGCGGCCGCCCCTGCCACCCAGCTGTCCAAGCCATATGTTCAGGTCGGTATTTTCAGTGTTGAAACCAATGCGCTGGAGGCAGCGACATCTTTGAACAATGCAGAGCTGGAACCGTTGATCAGTCAGGATCAGATCAACGGCAAGACCTTCTGGCGCGTCGTCGTCGGGCCGGCAAATTCGCGGGAAGACCGCACAGAGCTGCTAAATGCGGTCAAGGTCGCCGGCTTCCCGGACGCCTATTACGTCAAGGAATAAGGACCAGGCCCATGGCAAACACCCTGACCAAATTCTTCGCAGCGATAACGATCTGTCTGTCATGCGCGGGGCATGCGCAGGCGTTCGACACGCAAGCAACCGCGGCTTACGTCGTTGATGTGACGACCGACACCGTTCTGTTTGAAAAAAATGCCGATCAGCCGCTTCCGCCCGCCTCTATGTCAAAGCTGATGACCTTGAACATGTTGTTTGAGGCGTTGCAGGATGGACGGGTGAGCATGGAAACCCGGTTCGGCGTGTCCGACAAAGCGCAGGCGATGGGCGGGTCTACAATGTTCCTGAACACGCGCGATCGGCCCACTGTTGAGGAACTGATCCAGGGGATAGTCGTACAGTCAGGCAATGATGCTTGCGTCGTAGTTGCAGAAGGCCTCGCCGGGTCTGAAGAGGCCTTCGCACGCATGATGAATGCACGCGCCAAAGATTTGGGAATGACCAATTCCGTTTTTGCGAACTCTTCCGGGTGGCCACATCCCAATCAGCGGATGAGTATGCATGATCTGGCCGTTCTGGCCACGCGGCTTATCCAAAACTTCCCTGAATATTACGGCTTCTTCGCACAAAAAGAGTTCGAATATGATGGGCGGGCCCCAGATAACAGGCGAAACCGCAATCCCTTGTTGTCGCTGGGAATTGGTGCCGATGGGTTGAAAACTGGCCATACAAATGAGGCGGGATATGGTTTGGTTGGCTCTGCCGTAGAGGGGCACCGTCGTGTGGTTTTCGTGATCACCGGCCTGACATCAGAGAAAGAGCGTCGCGAAGAGGCGGAGGGTGTGGTCAGTTGGGCGTTCCGCCAGTTTTCATTGCGCAAGGTTCTGTCGGCAGAACAACAATTGGCAACATCGGGCGTCTGGCTGGGGGCTGAAACAACAGTTGGCTTGGTGGCGCCCGAAGACTACGCCATGTTGATCCCTGCCTTGAACCGCAATGAAGTCTCTGGCGAGGTAATTTACCAATCCCCCATCACCGCCCCAATTGCCAAAGGACAAGAGATCGGAGAGCTGGTGGTCACGCGTGAAGGATTGCCTGAGCTCAGATTGCCACTGGTTGCTGATCGTGATGTGCCCAAGGGTGGGTTTGTGCCGCGCCTTCAAACAGCGGCGCAGGTGTTTTTCCGCGATGTCGTGCGTGAAAGGCTTGGCTTCTTCTGATGGCCGACGGATATTTTGTTACCTTTGAAGGAATTGACGGATCGGGAAAATCTACGCAAGCGCGTTTGTTGGCCGATCATCTGCAAAAGGCCGGGAGAGATGTCGTTTTGACACGCGAACCCGGCGGATCGCCCGGGGCCGAGGAAATTCGCGCCTTGGTCTTGCAGGGTGACCCTGATCGTTGGTCTGCTGAGACAGAAATCCTATTGTTTACTGCAGCACGACGCGATCATCTGGAAAAGACCATCAACCCAGGCATCGCGGCGGGTAAGGTCGTGATATCCGATAGGTTTGCGGATTCCACGCGGCTCTATCAGGGGATCAGCCGAGGCGATCTGCGCGCGGTCGTCGACGACCTACATGCAAAAATAATCGGTCGCGAACCCGACCTGACATTCATCATAGACATGGATCCAGGCCTAGGCCTGAACCGTGCCCTCTCCCGTCAGGGAGAGGAAGAACGGTTCGAAGGGTTCGGCGAGGATTTGCAGGCCAAAATGCGTGCCGGATTTTTGTCGCTGGCCAGCGAGTTTTCCGACCGCTGTGTGGTTATTGATGGCAATCGTGACATCGCCAGCATCAGTTCAGAGGTTGCAGAAATCGCTGAAGGACGATTGCCATGACGGCCGCAGAAGATCGGCCAGAACCGGATCGGATCGAAGGTGCCCCCCACCCGCGCGAAACCAACCTCCTGATCGGTCAAGAGGCGGCAGAGGCCTCTTTTCTTGAGGCATTCAGTGCTGGACGACTGCATCATGCCTGGATGCTGACAGGGCCGAAAGGGGTGGGTAAGGCAACTTTGTCATGGCGAATGGCGCGGTTCTTGCTGACGACCCCAACGGACCAGCAAGAAGGAGGACTGTTTGGTGATACGCCCCCTGCCCCGACCTCTTTGGATGTTGATCCTGACCATCCCATCGCACATCGGTTAATCGCCCTATCGGAGCCTCGGCTATTTTTGTTGCGTCGCAACTGGGACGAAAAGGCAGAGCGTTTGAAAACCGTCATTTCGGTTGATGACGTTCGAAGCCTCAAGGGCTTTTTCACCTTATCCGCCGCTGACGGAGGGCGACGTGTTGTGATTATTGATTCAGCCGATGAGATGAACAATGCTGCTGCGAACGCGCTGCTCAAGGTACTCGAAGAACCACCGGCCGACACGGTGATGATTTTGATCAGCCATCAACCTTCGGCCCTGTTGCCCACCATCCGGTCCCGTTGTCGCACATTGCGCCTGAACCCGCTGCCTCCTGCAGATTTGCACGCTGCATTGGAGGCTCAGGGCGCATCCGACGCCCCCGCAATGGCGGCCCTGTCCGAGCTTGCAGCTGGTTCGGCGGGCGAGGCTATGCGTCTGTTAAACCTTGGCGGCATGGAAACATATGCCAGTCTGGTCGGGTTGTTTGCAACATTGCCCGGATTGGATCGTCCTGCGTTGCTGAGACTGGCCGATAGCATGACTGGCAAGGCTGCCAAGACAAGGCTCGATCTGTTGCTGGATCTTCTGAACACATTGCTGGCCCGACTGGCGCGTTCGGGCATTCTGGTCACCGAATTGGGAGAGGCCGCACCGAGAGAGGCCGCCGTGTTTCGCAAGCTCGCCCCGACCCCGGCAGCGGCCCGCGCCTGGGCTGATCTTCAACAAGAACTGTCCGCCCGCATACGTCACGGTATCGCAGTCAATCTTGACCCTGCCGCATTGATCCTTGATATGGGGTTCAAAATTGATCAGACGGCGGCAAAATGGGCCGCCTGAAAAGGCGTAGCATGAGCAGACCCGCAGAGATTACAGACAGCCATTGCCATCTGGATTTCCCCGATTTTGAGGGCCAGCTGCCTGATATCATCTCGCGTGCCGCCGCTGCAGGCGTCACCCGCATGGTAACCATCTGCACACGGCTGCGAAACGAGCCTGCAATTCGTGCAATTGCAGAGGCACACGCCCCGATCTTCTACGCCGCAGGGACGCACCCGATGAGCGTTGCGGATGAGCCCATGGCAACGGTGCAGGAATTGATCACGCTGTCCCGACACCCAAGATTTGTAGGTATTGGGGAAACAGGGTTGGATTATCATTACACTTCGGACAGCGCCGACGTGCAGAAGGAAAGCCTGCGCATTCACATCAACGCCGCACAAGAAACTGGCCTGCCCTTGATCATACATTCACGTGCAGCGGACGCTGATATGGCGCGCATCCTGACCGAGGAACATAGAGCGAAACCATATACCTGCGTCATGCATTGCTTTTCATCCAGTGCGGAACTGGCGCAAGCCGCGCTTGACCTGGGCTTTTATCTGTCCATGTCCGGCATTGCCGCCTTTCCCAAAAGTCAGGAGCTGCGCGACATTTTTGCCGCAGCACCGGTTGATCGCATTTTGGTGGAAACCGACGCGCCATACCTCGCCCCGCCCCCCTATCGCGGCAAACGGAATGAGCCCTCTTACACCGCCTATACGGCCCAGGTCGGCGCCGATCTCTTTGGATTGCCATATGAAGATTTTGCCAAACAGACCCAGGCCAATTTTGACCGCCTGTTTCGCAAGGCCGCAAATTTTGCAAATGTCGCATGATGGCCAAGCTACGCTTTACCATATTGGGCAGCGGGTCGTCGGGCGGTGTGCCGCGTATCGGTGGGCTGTGGGGCAGATGTGACCCGAACAACCCGAAAAACCTGCGCCAACGCTGTGCCATGTTAGTTGAACGCATCTCTGAAACGGGAACAACCACTGTCCTGATCGACACGCCCCCAGAAATGCGCCAGCAATTGCTGGCGGCAGAGGTCACCCATCTGGACGGTGTGGTCTATACCCACGCCCATGCTGATCATGTCCACGGCATCGATGATTTGCGAATGGTGTATTTCCTGATGCGCGAACGGGTCAAAGTATGGGCAGACGGCCCCACGCAAAACGACCTTTTATCCCGCTTTGGCTATGCGTTCGTCCAGCCCGAGGATTCCCCCTATCCGCCAATTTTAGAAATGCATTCGATCGATGGCGATGTGCATATCGACGGCGCAGGCGGGGTGATTACCCTATCCCCGATCAGAATTGGCCACGGGATAATCGATGCGCTTGGGTTTCGTGTTGGTGGCTTGGTTTATATGCCGGATGTTGGGGAAATTTACGATCACATCTGGCCAATGCTTGACGGCTTGGATGTCTGGGTGGTGGATGCATTGCGTCGAACCCCGCACCCGACACACACCCATTTCGAACAAACACTGCAATGGATTGAGCGCGCCAAACCCAAACGGGGTGTTCTGACCAATATGCATATCGATATGGATTATGACGAGGTCATGTTCGAAACCCCGGACCATATCGAACCTGCCTATGACGGCATGGTCATTACGTTACCTGCCTGATGCAAGCCCTTGTCGAAGTGATCCTTCCCGTATTTCTGGTCATGGGATTCGGCTATCTGGCTGTTTGGTTTAAACTGTTCAGCGCTTCTGGTGTCGATGGCCTTATGAAGTTTACACAAAACTTCGCCGTCCCTTGCCTTCTGTTTCGCGCCATTTCGACACTCGATCTGGGTCAAAGCTTTACCCTTCCCTTGTTGGTTAGTTTTTATTCGGGCGCGACAATCAGCTTTTTGTTGGGGTTTCTGGGGGTCCGGTATTTGTTCCACCGAAATTGGCAGGAAGCCGTCGCGATCGGTTTTTGCTGCATGTTCTCCAACACTGTGCTGTTGGGGTTGCCAATCACCGAACGCGCCTATGGATCGGACGCTCTGGCCGGGAACTATGCCATCGTCGCGCTGCACGCGCCGTTCGGCTACACCCTTGGCATTATTGCGATGGAGTTGGTGCGCAACAGGGGAAAAGGCCTGTTCACCGCATTCATGTCTGTAATTCGATCTGTGGTGCGCAATCCCTTGGTCATCGGCATCGCTGCGGGATTTGCCGTCAACCTGTCTGGCCACGCTGTGCCGGGTATACCTGCTGATGCGATAGACCTGATGATCCGCGCTGCGATCCCTGCGGCACTTTTCGGATTGGGGGGCGTTCTCGTGCGCTACCGTCCGCAAGGGGACATTCGGGTCATTTTGTTTGTATGCACCATTTCACTTATGGCGCATCCGGCACTTGTCTGGGTCACTGGGCGATTGGTCGATCTGGATGAAGCCTCGTTTCGATCGGCCCTATTGACCGCCGCCATGGCGCCCGGGATCAACACTTATGTTTTTGCTAGCTTATATGTGCGGGCACAGCGAGTGGCGGCCTCATCTGTGTTAGTCTGCACCGCGCTATCCATCGTCAGTGTGTGGTGGTGGCTGTCAATCCTGGGGGGCTGACGCCCGACCATCAAAGTTTGTTCACGGGCACTTTCAGCATCGGATTGCCATCTTTATCTGTCGGCACTTCCCCGCCACGCATATTGACCTGTAGCGACGGTACAATCAGCGTCGGCATATCCAGCTGCGCGTCACGTTCAGTTCTAAATTTAACAAACTCTTCTTTGGATTTTCCACCCCCGACATGGATGTTGTGCACCCGTTCCTCGGCCACCGTTGTTTCCCACCGGATATCGCGACCATTCGGACCGTAATCGTGGCACATGAACAGGCGCATTTCATCAGGTAGTGCCAGGATTTTCTGAATTGAATCATACAGCTCCTCAGCAGAGCCGCCCGGAAAATCGGCACGGGCAGAGCCCCCATCCGGCATGAACAATGTGTCGCCGACAAAGGCGGCATCCCCAAACACGTGGACCATACAGGCCGGCGTGTGACCCGGTGTGCTTATGACAAAAACCGGCATGTTACCGACGTAATACCGATCCCTGTCCTTGAACAATGCATCAAACTGGCTGCCATCTCTTTGAAACTCTGTGCCTTCGTTAAAGATCTTGCCAAAGACTTCCTGAATGACTGTGATCTTTTCCCCGACACCGATTTTTCCACCCAGTTTTTCCTGAATATAAGGGGCCGCTGATAGGTGGTCGGCATGGACATGCGTTTCGATCAACCATTCCAGGCGCAATCCGTTTTTCTGTATGTAATCAATTATTTCATCCGCATGTTCATAGGTTATTCGACCTGCGGCATAGTTGATGTCCATGACGGAATCGATCACCGCACAGGAATTTGAATCCGGATTTACAACAACATATGAAATCGTGTTGGTTTGTGAATCGAAGAACCCCTCGACATGTGGTTTCATCGACATATCAACAGGATAATCGATCATCTATCTGCCCCCACCATATCCATGCGCGTTCAACACCAACTTAAGCCATTTTTTTGCGTTTTCCACTCTGATCACAAAATGAGCTGAACTTCTTTCTCATCTTGCAAGCAGCGCATTGGGCGCATAGGTAAGGCGCTGGCGGGTTCTACCCTTCTCGTGTACCGGTTGCATTCCGGTGGCCTTAAGCAAATCCGAGGGAGCTGGCTCTGTTCTGGCCCTGGTCAGTTTACCTGGCGCCCACCTGTACATACAGGTCCTCGGGAATGAGATAACCTCCACGGTTGCGTGTGGGCCCGCCACTTTTTCCTACAATTGACTATTTGAATTTTCGAAACAGACTTTTGTTCAGACGGACAAATTCAGATATCACGCCGCCAAGCCCACCCAGCTCCAGCCCTTTCAGATAGAAATACCCAACGAATGAGCCGAGGCTGGCGCCAATGACATCGACGATCAGGTCCCACATTGTGTCGATCAGGCCTGACTTTTGCATGTTCAAACCAAAGAGCTGATCCATGGAAAATTCAAATATCTCCCACACAGCTCCGATAGAGATCGCAAAACAGAATGCTATGAAGGTCATTGCCATGGGTGGGGCGGCAAAACGATCCCCTTCGAACAGATAGAAGACGAACAGAAAACCGATCATTCCAAACGCGATGGCCGATCCCCCATGCAGGACGACATCCCACCACCAGTATCGTTCGTAGAAGTCGAAAACCTCCCCCAAAAACAGGGTGGAAAATACAAACACGACGATGATCGCGACCAAACTGATGGGCAGGCGTAAATGAAAGCGTTCAGCCAGAAGCGCCGGTGCCATGGATAGGATGAGCGTGGCCACAGAGACAAATGTTATCGACCACCGCCCCATGACCATTGAAACTAAAAAAGAAATTACCAAAATCAGCCAGATGAACTGGACGATCAAAGTTTGCTGCCGGATCTTCATAAATAAATCCTAAGGTCGTGATTGGTCATTCGGCAAGGGGTGAAAGGCCGCGATCCAATACCCATATATATTGGATGAGCACACAGCCACCCGCAATTCACATGCATCGCAACGGTCACGTCATGCGCCTAGCGTCTTACAACATGCGCAAGGCTGTGGGATTGGATTTTCGTCGAGAGCCTTCACGAACAATGGATGTCATCGCGTCGCTTGACGCAGATATTATTGCGTTGCAGGAAGCCGATAAAAGATTGGGCGATCGAGTTTCCGCAATTGATGCCGAAAAAATAGCTGAACGTACCGGGTTGCGGCCACTGTCGCTGGGCGGAAATGATGTCTCCTTGGGCTGGCATGGAAATGCCGTGCTGGTGCGCCCTGACATAACGGTGCAGAACATACGCCTGATCACCTTGCCGGGATTGGAACCACGTGGCGCTGTTGAAGTTCACTTGGAGTATACAGGCCACCCGTTGGTGATCGTTGCCACACATCTGGGACTGACACGCGGAAGCCGTCGCAAGCAGTGCCAAATCATTCAAGGCACGCTCGATACCCACGTCGTGGCACGCTCCATCATTATGGGTGATTTTAATGAGTGGAGAAAAGTTGGGGGACTTTCTGCCCTGACCGAAAGGCACAGGTTGGTCAGCCCGGGGCGTAGCTTTCACGCCTCTCGCCCCATTGCGGCATTGGATCGGTTTGCATTTGGTGATGCCGTTACGTTGATAGATGCTGGGGTGAAAGAGGATCAGACATCCAAAATCGCGTCAGATCATCTGCCGATCTGGGCGGACATCCGCATTGCACCTCCGCCTCAAAAGGCTTCGGGCTTGGCCTCTCGTGCCATGTGATCCAAGACTGCATTTACAAATTTCGGCTCCCGGCCATCCGGGAAGAACGCCTTTGCCACATCGACGAATTCAGTGATGATCACCTTGGGAGGGGTATTGCCTTCGGTCAGTTCGGCGCCCGCAGCCCGAAACAGAGCACGCAAGGTGGGATCAATCCGTGCGATAGGCCACTTGGCCACCAACGCCCGGTCTGTCATCTGATCGATCCGGGCCTGATGGCCAACTGTGTCCTCAATCAGCTTGCGAAACAGGCCGGTGTCACCCTCGGCCATTTCGAATTCGTCAAATATCTCACCAAAACGATGGCTTTCAAATTCGCGACGCACTGAATCCAGATCCTGATTCGATGCTTCCATCTGAAACAGAGCTTGCACCGCAAAGAATCGCGCAGCCGAACGCATCTGGCGGATTTCGTCACGAGTCTTCGGTTTGTCGGCCTGTTCGCCATTGTCAGTGGTCATGCGTTTGTGGGTCCGTTGTCATCACCGGCGATCTGAAAGCTCTCGCCTGTTGGCTTGAACCCGACGCCCTTGGTCTGGGCGCCCCACTTACGGCTGAGCGCGATCAGATGCAAGGCCGCAGCAGCGGCACCGCCACCTTTATTTTGATCAGACGGATCGGCGCGGACCTCTGCCTGCTTGCGGTTTTCAACTGTCAAGATGCCGTTGCCGATGCAAAGGCCCTGGAGGCCCAGCAATTGTAAAGCCCGAGAGCTGTCATTGCAAACCGTATCATAGTGGGTGGTTTCGCCGCGGATCACACATCCCAGCGCAACATAACCATCAAAGTTCGACTGCCGATCCGCCATGGCGACTGCGGTTGGGACTTCCAAAGCACCGGGAACTTCGACCAAATCCCAGGTTCCGCCTGCGGCCTCAATCTCTGCCTTGGCCCCGGCGATCTGATTGTCGGAAATATCTTTGTAATAAGGTGCCACAACGATCAACAGCTTGACTGGCTTGTCAAAACTGGGACGGGGCAGAATATAATGGCTCTCTTGTCCAGCCATGATCAGTCCTTTCTGATTGGGCGCGTACCAACGATCTTCAGATCAAAGGCATCCAGACCCAGATATACAGTTTCGGGAGAGTTGGTCAGTAGGATCAATTCATGCAATCCCATGGCGGCAAGGATTTGCGCCCCAAGTCCGGTTTGCTTGATCGTGCGGGGGCCTTCGTCCTCTTCGATAACCAGTTTCGCGTGGGGTTCGCGAAACAGACATACTGCACCACGCCCTTCGTTCGAGATGATTTCCATTGCACGGGCCAAATCACCGCGCCCTTCAATACCGATCCCTAACGTGTCTTCGAGCACCGTCAACGCATGTGTGCGGACAAGTACCGGTTCCGGTGTGGTGATGTCACCTTTGACCAGGACAACATGCTCAACACCCTCGGTTTCTTCGGTGAAGACCCGCATTGTCCAGTCCCCGCCCCAGGCAGAGCTGACATCTTCGCTCCGGGTTTCGGAAACCAGGTGATCGTGGCGACTGCGATAGGCAATCAGATCAGAGATCGTACCAATTTTCAGGCCGTGTTCTTGGGAAAACTCCACCAGTTCGGGCAGCCGAGCCATGGTGCCGTCGGGGTTCATAATCTCGCAAATCACGCCGGACGGGTTTAATCCGGCCAAACGGCTGACATCGGTTGCCGCCTCGGTATGACCAGCGCGGATCAGAACACCGCCATCGCGTGCCTTCAGCGGAAAGATATGGCCCGGGGTCGCCAGATCTGCGCCGGTCGAGCTATCATCAATCGCCACCTTGATCGTATGCGAACGATCGGGTGCGGAAATTCCGGTGCTGACCCCTTCGCGCGCCTCGATGGAAACGGTAAAAGGCGTTTCGTGGCGCGAAGAATTGCGCGTTGCCATCATGGGCAGGCCCAATGCCTCGACCCGTTCACGGGTCAGCGTCAGGCAAATCAAACCGCGCCCATGGGTCGCCATGAAATTGATGGCCTCGGGTGTTGCGTGTTGTGCGGGGATCACAAGATCGCCCTCGTTTTCCCGATCTTCATGATCGACAAGGATAAACATCCGGCCTTCACGGGCCTCTTCGATGATCTCACTGATCGGGGACAGGGCCTGTTTTAAGGTCTGAGCATCGGGGGCGGTTGTCATGCAGGCTACTCCATTCGGTCGGCCAGCGGCATAGCCCATTCGCCAGCACTTGACCAGAGCTTACCCCCTCTTGCTGATCAGAAAACAAAGGTTACCGAACACCCGGCAACGGTCGCGAGCAGGTCATCTGTATCAAAGTTGGCACCACGATTTTGATCCACATGTTCCTTCAACACGCCGACAGCGAGTGCAGCAGCGCAACCCAATGCCTTTGACCCTGTCAGTTCTTCTCCGGCATAGGCGGCAACTGTACCGGCCCCGAAATGACGCACCTTGTCGCCAGACCCACCCGCACAAGCTGACAGTATGCCCACCGCCATCACAGACAGCATCAACTTAAAACCCTTCATAACCACCCTTTCACCATGTGCAAACACAACTCATCCGCAGGCCGCGCAGGCGGCCAATTGCAGACACGTGCAATGATTGGAAAATGGGGCCAACGGCCAAATCGCCGGTCGCCCTAGGGTGTTTATAGTTTGTTAAGGCTGTTGCGCCGAGAAAAACGTCAACAAATGGTTAACGCAGGCGCGCTATGACCAATCTTGGAGCCGCGCCACATATCGGGCAAGGGTATCAATTTCCAGATTGATCCGGTCACCTACCCTTACATGCCCCCAAGTGGTCACCTGTTTGGTATGTGGGATAAAGTTAATGCCAAATTTGCAACCGTCGACCTCGTTAACCGTCAGGGACGTGCCGTTTAGCGCAACAGAGCCTTTCGGGGCGATGAACCGCGCCAATTGATCGGGTGCCTCCAGCGTGACACGTGTGCTGTCGCCTTCGTCGGTCATGTCTACAATGCGCGCCACGCCGTCGACGTGGCCAGACACAATATGCCCACCAAGTTCATCACCGACTTTGAGCGCGCGTTCCAGATTGACGGGGCGATTTTCAGTCCAACCATCCAGATTGGTTTTGGAAACCGTCTCTGCAGAAATTTCCACATCAAACCAGTTAGAACCCGTTTCGATAACCGTCAGGCAGACCCCGTCGCAAGCAATGGATGCACCCAAATCAATCCCGCCCGTGTCGTAGGACGTCTTGATCCGCGCTCTCAAATCACCGCGCTGCTCCAACTCTTGGATAAGTCCGATATCTGTGACAATGCCAGTGAACATGGGGGGCTCCATTCTTGATGCCATTGTGGTAACGGCGCAAATCGTTACCTGCAACCCCGTTGCAACAGGATTGCAGACTGACAAGAACTTTCTTTATATACGATCCTCATGGGCACCATCTGATACGAAAGGCGCTGATCATCGCCAGGGAACGAAACTTCCTCTTTCTGCAGGGACCGCATGGGCCATTCTTTCAGCAATTGAGCCACATGTTGCGGCGCGCCGGTTCAAATGTGTGGCGGATCGGGTTTAACGCGGGCGACCGCGCCTTTTGGCGAAATGCTGACAACTATATTCCGTTTCAGGGTCACTTGTCCGACTGGGACGCGTTTATCGCCAATATCTTGATATCGCACAACATCACCGATCTGATGCTCTATGGTGATACACGCCCAATTCACGCCATAGCTATTGAACAAGCCGGCAAGCTTGGCCTGCGAATACATGTGTTTGAAGAAGGATATTTGCGTCCCTATTGGGTGACCTATGAGAGAGACGGATCGAACGGGCATTCGCCGCTGATGTCGCTACCTCTCTCTGAAATCATCGCGCGGCATCGCCAGTCAAAATCCCCTCCACCAGCTGTTCCTGCCACATGGGGCGACATGCGCCAGCACATGTTTTACGGGGCAGTCTATCATTGGTTTGTACTGTGCCGGGGTAGGTGCTACCCAAATTTCAAGCCGCATCGCCACTTGACGGTCCGCCAGGAGTTTCGCTTGTATATCAGAAAGCTGGCCCTGATGCCCCTCACCACCATCCGACGGATTTGGGCGAGCTGGCGCATCAGAACAGGTGGCTTTCCGTTCCACCTGGTGTTGTTGCAATTGGAACATGATGCGAGCTTTCTGCACCATGCGCCATTTGACACGATGTCGGAGTTTCTGGATGTAACGATCCAGGGCTTTGCAAAAGGCGCAGCCCACCATCAGCATCTCGTGTACAAAGCGCATCCTCTGGAAGACGGGCGCGCAGGCTTGCAGAGCCACATCCAACGACTTGCGCGGCAATTTGGTGTCTCTGACCGTGTCCATTTCATAAGCGGAGGGAAACTTGCCCCCTTGTTGGATCAAGCCAGAAGTGCGCTCACCGTCAATTCCACTGCCGGTCAACAAGTCTTGTGGCGTGGGTTGCCCCTGAAAGCCCTGGGCCAAGCGGTTTATTCTAGACCAGAGTTCATCTCCGACCAGCCCATCGCGGAGTTCTTTCAAAACCCCACCCCGCCCGACAAAGAGACCTACCTGATCTATCGCCAATTCCTTTTGGAAACATCACAGATTCCAGGAGGGTACTATTCTGCTAAAGGGCGCAGGCAGCTTCTGCGAAGCGTGATCGACAAGATATTGTCGGATAGTGACCCCTACGACATTGCACCGTCTTGCACCCAAGATAGGCAGAGTAAATTGCAGTTGATTGGCTAGTTTCAAATTGGATGCTGGCTTTTTCACCCTTTCTTTCGTATTTCTCAGCCATAAGTGTTGCACCAAACAAGCACGACGGGGGACAGGGCAGTTGGGGATTCTCTTAAATCGCTGGACCAGGTACACGCTGATCGCCTTGGTGGGTTTGACTCTCACGGCCTGTGGCTTGCCCCGGTCCGGGCCCAGCAAGTCTGAACTGCTGGCTTCGCAGGAAGATGGTGAGATTTCTGCGCATGTCGTGAACGTGACCCCGGCAATCTCTGACGCGACCAAAGTTGATCCCAGCCTTGGCTTTGCCCCTGGCTTCCTGAACACCACCATGCTCGGCGCAGATACCATTCAGCCCGGCGACACATTGAGCCTGACATTGTGGGAAAACGTGAATGACGGAATACTGACAACCGCTGGCGCGCCCGTGTCTTTGGAACGGATGCAGGTGGACAGTTCAGGCATGATTTTTGTCCCCTATGCTGGACTGATCCGCGCTGCTGGAAACTCTACAGAGGCTTTGCGCCGCATCATCACAGAAAAGCTGTCGGATCAGACCCCCGATCCACAGGTCATGGTGCTACGCACGGCGGGCGACGGTGCCACTGTGACGGTTACCGGAAACATTGGGGGGCAAGGAATATATCCGATTGAGCGTCCCACCCGCAGACTGTCAGGCATGATCGCCGCGGCAGGCGGGGTGTCGATCAAACCCGAGATTGCTTTGATCACCGTGATCCGCGGTGCAGAGCGTGGCCGCATCTGGCTGAGCGAATTGAATGACGACACCTCACTGGACATCGCCTTGCGCCCCGGGGATCGTATCGTGGTAGAGGCGGACACTCGGGCCTTCACCGCATTAGGGGCGACAGGTTCACAGACGCGAGTTCAATTCGGCACGCAAACCGTATCCGCGATGGAGGCTTTGGCACAGTTGGGTGGATTGCGCACCAGTCTGGCAGATCCCACTGGGATATTCATCCTGCGCAATGAAACAGACGATGTGGCCAATATGGTAACCGCGCGCCATGACCTCGCCGGTCCGCAGCGTGTGGTCTATGTGTTGAATCTGACAGAGCCCGGCGGGCTGTTCAATGCCAAGGAGTTCGAGATCCGCGATGAGGACACGGTCTACGTGACAGAGGCCCCATTTGTTCAATGGAACAAGGCCGTATCAGCGTTGCTTGGATCGCTGGGCTCCCTGGAATCTATCAGCAATTTCGACCCCGGAACCTGACGTGCACAGGGCCAGAACGGCCGGACAAGGACGCCGACAAAATCTCTTCGTCTATAGCGGCGGCTTCTTGTTTCAAAAGCGTCTGCGACGGATATTACAATTGTCCGGCTACGACATCCGGCTTGGCCTGCCCGCTAAGGGTGACAAAGTGGGTGTTTGGGGCGCAAGCCCGACATCTGACCGTGGTAAACAGATCGCCGCGCGCCGGGGCGCTGCCCTTCTGCGGATTGAAGATGCCTTTTTAAGGTCGCTGTTTCCGGGGCGCACAGGAACGCCCCCAATAGGTCTGTTTCTCGATCAGACGGGCCTTCACTTCGACGGCACGCAACCGTCCGATCTGGAAAACATCCTGCGGCGCGATGCGCTGGACGACACGGCCTTGTTGAACCGAGCCAGATCCGCCATTGAGCGTATCAAAGAGGCACATCTGACGAAATATTCGGCAGTTGATCCCGATCTTCCGCTTCCAGACCCCGGCTATGTTCTGGTGATCGATCAAGCCAAGGATGACGCCTCTGTCAGGGCCTCTGACGCCGATCGGTCAACATTCATTGATATGCTTGCCGCCGCAAATATAGAAAATCCGGGGGCGGAAATTGTCATCAAGACACACCCGGAAACTCAAATCGGGGGTCGGGCTGGTTATTACCGACAGGAGGATCTGAACCAGAGAACGTCTTTTTGCGATATCTCGATATCTCCTTGGACGTTGTTGGATAATGCCCGCGCGGTTTACACTGTCTCTTCTCAGTTCGGGTTCGAGGCCATTATGGCCGGGCACAAGCCACGCATTTTTGGGCAACCATTCTATGCAAGCTGGGGTTTGACCAATGATGACATGCCGGTCATGCGTCGCGATCGTACGCTAAGCCGCACACAACTCTTCGCGGCAGCCATGATGCTCTATCCGGTATGGTATGACCCAAGACGAGATCAACTGTGCGAAATCGAAGGCGTGATTGATACGTTGGAGGCAGAAGCACGGGCATGGCGGGAGGATCGGTATGGTTACACCGCTTCAAACATCCGTCTGTGGAAGCGATCTCATGTGCAGAAGTTTTTCGGCCGCCATCAAAAAATTTGCTTTGCAAAGACTCATAATCAGACAACTGACATTGCAGAGGGTGCCCGACGACCCATGATCTGGGGGATGGCCCCCGCGCCAGAAAATACCGTTCGAATAGAAGATGGCTTTATCCGTTCCCATGGTCTGGGGGCGAAACTGACCCCGCCGTATTCATTGGTTAGGGATATCCATGCTCTTTACTATGATCCGACCTCGCCAAGCCAGTTGGAGCAGATGATTTCAAACCGATCATCGCTGGGTGATGGGCAGAGATTACGCGCTCAAAAACTCATTTCCTCTTTAATTTCGGGGGGATTATCCAAATACAATGCTGGAATTGAGCCCCTTCCTGACCTGCCGACGGGTCATCGCATCCTAGTGCCCGGACAGGTCGAGGATGACGCATCCATTCAACTGGGGTGCACCGAAATCAGCACCAATCTGGCGCTTTTACAGGCAGTGCGAGAGAACAATCCCAATGCGGTGATCATCTATAAGCCCCATCCGGACGTGGTTGCTGGGCTACGACAGGGCTATTTAGAAACCGACGAGATTTTGCGCCATGCCGACGTCATCCTGCCAGACTGTGCGCCTGCTGCGATCTTGGGGAAGGTGGATGAAGTCTGGACCATGACCTCTCTGATGGGGTTCGAGGCATTGTTGCGTGGCATCAAAGTGACCTGCACGGGTGTCCCCTTTTATGCCGGTTGGGGATTGACCGTCGACCGCGCCCCTACCCCCGCGCGCCGAGCGGCACGTGTCAGTTTGGACGGCTTGGTTCATGCGGCCTTGATCGACTATCCACGCTACATTGATCCGGTGACCCGTGAACCCTGTTCGGTTGAACTGGTTGTTGAGTGTCTGATGGCGGGACAGGTGCCTGCTGCTGGCCCCCTGAACCGCAGCCTGTCAAAACTGCAAGGGCTATTCAGCAGCCAAAGCTGGCTTTGGCGACGTTAATCGCTGTTGCGCTGCCAGCGGTGAACAATGTCAGCGCCGATAGCCTGAACATCCTTCAATGCAAAGCGAGGTGCCTCTGCCAGCCGCTCAAGGCCGAGCGAGCCCAACGCCGGTCGCCCCTCTGCCCCAATCGCACAACCTGCTGTAAACCCTATCAATTCATCAGCCAAATCTGCTTGCAAAAGCGATGCCGCCAATGCCCCGCCCCCCTCACAAAATACACGGGTAAGTCCGGCTTCCCCCAGCGCGCTGAGGGCCAGCTCCATATCAAGCCGACCACCGATCTGCGGTACCGGCAGCAGTACCGCGCCCAGATCGCGCCAAGCGGCAACGAGAGAAGGGTCAGCATCGGTTCCGTGGATCAGCCAAACCGGGATATCTTTTGCGGTTTGCGCCAACTGCCCGGTTAGTGGCAGATCGAGTCTGCGCGACATAACAACCCGAACGGGTTGGTGGCGGACGCCCATTCCGCGGACAGTCAGTGATGGATCATCGGCCCGCGCGGTTCCGGCCCCGACCATAACAGCATCGTGGCGGGCGCGCAGGGCGTGAACCATGCGCCGTGCCTTGGGCCCGGTGATCCATTGGCTTTCCCCCGTGGCCGTGGCGATCCGACCATCAAAGCTGCTGGCAAGCTTCAGGGTCAGCATAGGGCGGCCCCGTTCCACCCGACTGAAAAAGCCGGAATTCATCTGTCTGGCCTGATCGGCAAAAACGCCTATACGTACCGAAACCCCCGCATTTTCCAGCATTTTCAACCCCTTGCCGGAAACCCGAGGATCGCTGTCTGTGATCGCACAGACCACGGTCGTAACCCCCGCGTCAATCAGGGCCTCGGCACAAGGGGGGGTTTTGCCGTGATGGGCACAAGGTTCCAGGCTGACATAGGCGGTGGCCCCTCTGGTCGCTGATCCGGCCTGCGCCAGCGCCTGCGTTTCCGCGTGCGGACGCCCGCCGGGGGCCGTAAAACCCCGCCCGACGATGCGATCATCCTTGACAATCACGCAACCGACGGCCGGGTTGGGCCAGACATTTCCCAAGCCGCGGGACGCCAGCGTAAGCGCCAGCGCCATATAGCGTTCGTCTGACTGGGTCACTCTTCTGACTGGACGTTCGGGCGCAGTTCGCTGACGAATTTGTCGAAATCTTCTGCTTCCTGGAAGTTTTTGTAAACACTGGCGAACCGCACATAGGCGACGGTATCGATGCGGGCCAAAGCCTCCATCACGATCTCGCCCACCAGATGGGATTTGATATCCGTGTCGCCTGTGCTTTCCAATCGTCGCACGATGCCAGAGATCATCTGATCCACGCGTTCGGGCTCAACTGGCCTTTTTTGCAAGGCGATGCGGATGGAACGTTCCAGTTTATCGCGGTCAAAATCTTCGCGACGCCCATTGGATTTCACCACCACCAGATCGCGCAATTGCACACGTTCGTAGGTGGTAAAACGACCGCCACAGGCCGGGCAGAACCGCCTGCGCCGGATGGCGACGTGGTCCTCTGCCGGGCGTGAATCTTTAACCTGAGTTTCGACATTTCCGCAAAACGGGCAGCGCATGTTTCGGTCCTTGCCTTCTGTCCCCACTTATCCACAAGCACTATAGGACACAGACGACCACTTGGGTAGAGGGGAATTTATCCTACCGGATTTAGCGTGTCGGTATTACGTCGGTATTCCAACTGCATCGCGACAGTATGCAAAATGCCCAGCAAAATCAGCTAATTTGCGCCACGACCTGCCGTTGATGCGGGCGGTTGCGGTGTTCAAACAGATAGATCCCCTGCCACGTTCCCAGCGCCAGCCGCCCGTCTGTCACCGGGATCGACAGGCTGACCGGCATCATCGCCGCCTTGATATGGGCGGGCATGTCATCGGGGCCCTCATAGGTGTGGGTCAGATAGGCCATCGACGGGTCGGTCGTGGGCGGCACAAGCCGGTGGAAAAAGTTTTGCAGATCGGTCTGCACCTCTGGATCGGCGTTTTCCTGTATCAGCAGAGAGCAAGAAGTGTGGCGCACAAAAAGCGTCAGCAAACCGTTCCCACCCCAGCCGGAAACCCAGCGCGTCACATCACGGGTGAATTCGTACAGGCCCGGGCCATTGGTAGAGATGGTAAATGTGGTTTGCATATCCCTTGTCTGCCTGCATCAGAGACCAAGCACAATGAAAAGGGCAGAGCCCGGCCCTGGGGGGCGCAAGTGCGGGGGGTTTTGCAGGTAGTTTATCGGCCTGCGGACATCAGCGCTGTCTTTGTGGTGCGCCCTATCAATAGCGCCCTTCGGGGGAGGGTCAGGCGCTGTCCGGGCTGGTCGCCCGAACGGGCTTGTGTCTCATCCAAGCAATCGCTCACCCTGTTCATCAATCATCTGTCGCGCTTTGCGGATCGCGGCCTCATTGGCACCGTTGATGTCCGGAATGATGTCAGCGCGGATCAGAGTGTGAGATTTGACTTCTCCGCCAATGTCTTTTTCGATCTTGGCGGACAGGCGATAACCACCATCCTCGCGGATCGGGATGGGCGTGATGGTGAAGCCCTTATACTCGACCGTTTCTGGTTCGGGCGCGGATTTGGAGGCACCACCGAAAAGTTTGGAGAGCAGAGACATCATTCGATCCTGACATGAAACATCAACCAACCCCGATCATAGTTGGTTTCAGGACAGGCGCAAATGCGAAGGTGCTAAGGGCGGCCCCCGACCCTGGTGGGCGCATGTGCAGGGGGGCTTACTGGCAGTTTATCGGGCCCCGCGCGTCTGAGTTGGTATTGAGGCGGCCCGGATCAAAAGCGCCCTCCTTGGGGAGGGTCGGGCGCTGCCCGGGCTGGTCGCCCGGTCCTATTGAGCCGAGACGGAAAAGCGCCCCGTGGGGCGCTTTCCTCTACTGATCCAAGAAACTCCGCAGCTTCCTGCTGCGGCTTGGGTGTTTCAGCTTCCTCAGAGCCTTGGCCTCGATCTGGCGGATCCGTTCGCGGGTGACGCTGAATTGTTGGCCGACCTCTTCGAGCGTGTGATCGGTATTCATGCCGATGCCGAAACGCATGCGCAACACGCGTTCCTCGCGCGGGGTGAGCGAGGCCAAAACCCGGGTGGTGGTTTCTTTCAGGTTGTCCTGAATGGCGCTGTCCAGTGGCAGGATCGCATTTGAATCCTCGATGAAATCGCCCAGTTGGCTGTCTTCCTCATCCCCGATCGGGGTTTCAAGGCTGATCGGCTCCTTGGCGATTTTCATCACCTTGCGGACCTTTTCCAGCGGCATTTGCAGTTTTTCTGCCAATTCCTCTGGTGTCGGTTCGCGGCCGATTTCATGCAACATCTGACGACCGGTCCGCACCAGTTTATTGATCGTTTCGATCATATGGACCGGGATACGGATGGTGCGCGCCTGATCGGCAATGGACCGGGTGATCGCCTGACGGATCCACCATGTGGCATAGGTGGAGAATTTATAGCCGCGGCGATATTCGAACTTATCCACCGCCTTCATCAGGCCGATGTTGCCTTCCTGAATCAGATCCAGGAACTGCAGGCCGCGATTGGTGTATTTCTTGGCGATAGAGATCACCAGACGCAGGTTGGCCTCGACCATTTCCTTCTTCGCGGCGCGGGCCTCTTTTTCGCCCTTCTGCACCTGCTGAACGATGCGGCGGAATTCAGAGATATCCAGACCGACATATTGGCCAACCTGCGCCATATCGTTGCGCAGGGTGTCGATCTTGTCGGTAGAACGCTCCAACAGCATCTGCCAACCCCGGCCGGATTTTTCCGCCATGCGGTCCATCCATGTCGGGTCCAGTTCATAGCCGCGATAGGCGTCAATAAATTCGCGACGGTTGATCCGGGCCTGATCAGCCAGTTTGACCATGCCGGAATCGATCGACATGACCCGGCGGTTGATGCCGTAAAGCTGGTCGATCAGCGCTTCGATCCGATTGTTGTGCAGGTGCAGTTCGTTGACCAGTTCAACAATCTCTGCGCGCAGTTTCTGATACTTGGCTTCGTTCTTGTCGGAATAGTTGTCGCCCTCGCTCATCGTGGCGGACAGGCGGGCGTCCTGCATTTTGGACAGTTCTTCGTAGTCATGAGCGATGCGGTCCAGCATTTCCAGAACCTGCGGCTTCAGCGCGGCCTCCATCGCGGCCAGCGACATGTTGGCCTGTTCGTCCTCATCATCGTCATCATCAGTGGCAATCGGGTTGCCGTCAGCGTCCAGTTCCTGCTCTTCGGATTTGGCGGCTGCGGGCGCGGCACCGGCGGCGGCAGGTTGGACAACCTGTTCATCATCGTCGCCGTCCATGGAATTGCCAAAGGTGGTTTCCAGATCAATGACATCGCGCAGAAGAATGTCTTCGCTCAGCAATTCGTCGCGCCAGATGGTGATCGCCTGAAAGGTCAGCGGGCTTTCACACAGGCCCAGGATCATCGTGTTGCGACCGGCCTCGATCCGCTTGGCAATCGCAATCTCGCCCTCGCGGCTGAGAAGCTCAACAGATCCCATCTCGCGCAGATACATGCGCACCGGGTCGTCGGTGCGATCCAGTTTTTCGGTCTCAGCCGTGGCAACGGTAACTTCGCGCGCACCGGCGGTGGTCACCAGATCAGTTGCGCCCTTGTCCTCGTCTTCGATGTCATCCTCATCCTCGATGATGTTGATGCCCATCTCGGACAGCATCGACATGACATCCTCGATCTGTTCAGAGGCAACCTGTTCCGGCGGCAGAACCTGATTGAGCTGGTCATAGGTGATGTAGCCACGTTCGCGGGCCTCTGCGATCATCTTCTTGACCGCGGCCTGGCTCATGTCCAGCGAATGCGGGTTTTCCTTGTCGTCAGATTTGCGGTCGTCGGTATCTTTAGCGGCCATAAAGTGCTCCTCAGCAATGGGGCTGATTCGGTTCAAAACGAATCAACTATGCGAATCAATGATTCGCAACCCGTTTACTTTGCGTCTCTCGCGCGGACATACAAGGCGATCAGCCCTGCCCGCGCTTCTTTTTCGTAAAAGTGATCCCTTTCAGAAGCGCATTCAGCCGGTCACGCTCTGCCTTATCCATGGGCGCACCGTTGTCACCATAGTCATAGGCGACGGTATCTTCGGTCTCGCTCCGCTCCGCCCGGTTGCGGGCCTCGGCGGCTTCGCGCAGACGCCAGGTCAGCCCTTCATCAGCGATGTCAGACAGATCCTGGACGGCATCATCCACTTCTCTTCGAATGCCCCGTTGCGTTTCCAGCTTCGCCAGTTCTTCGGCCACGCATGTGGTCGCCATGTCGTCATCTCCGGGCGTGCGGATCGTCGGGGCCAGCATCACATGGCCTGTCACCAGTAGATTTTCAAGGGCCGCCGCGCCGATATCTTCCTCAATCGCCTGCCGAAATTCTGCATGCGGAACGTCCAGATGGCGCAGGATCGCATCACGCAGGTGGCGATGGTCATCAGAACGGATTTCCATACGCTCAAGCGCACTTTCGAACTGTTCAGCAATGGCCGGATGCAAGATCAAGGTGGCCAGGATGACCGCCTCGCGCAAACGTTCATCGACCCGATCGCCACTGGCAAGGGCAGAAGCCTTGGTCCCCGGCAACGGGGCCGTTGGTGCCTGGCGGGGATTGCGCCAGTCGCGCTTGGCACTTGAGCCCTGACGAAACAGGGCCCATCGAAGCTGTTTGATCTCTTCGCCATAGTGATTGCGCACAGACGGGTCCGGAATACGTTTGATCGCCTCGCGCAGGGATTTGTCTAATGCCGCTTTGCGCTCCGGGCTGTCAAAAACCTTGCCCTCGGTTTCGCGCTGCCACAAGAGGCTGACCATGGGCTGGGCCGCATCGATGAGTTTCTGCATCGCGCCACGCCCTTGTGCCTTAATCAGGTCATCGGGGTCCTGGCCTTCGGGCATCAGGGCAAAGCGCAGGGATTTCCCGGCCTCCAGCATCGGCAAGGCCAGATCGATCAGCCGCATGGCGGCGCGCAGGCCCGCCGTATCGCCATCCAGCGCGATAATCGGCTCTGACGATATGCGCCACAAGAGCTGCAACTGATCCTCTGTGATGGCCGTGCCAAGCGGCGCAACGGTCGCGCCGAACCCAGCCTCTGACAGGGCGATGACATCCATGTAGCCTTCGGCCACCACTAATGGCTGGCCTTTGCCGGCGGCCTCTCGCGCGGGGCCGTGATGATAGAGACTCCTGCCCTTGTCAAAAAGTATGGTTTCGGGCGAGTTCAGGTATTTTGCCCGCGCGTTCGGGTCCATCGCCCGTCCGCCCAGCCCGATGGCCCGACCCCGGGGATCACGAATGGGAAAGATTATACGCCCGCGAAACCGATCATAGGGCGCGCCGCCATCGTCGGGCTTGGCGCACAGCCCTGCATCAATGATCAGGTCCGCCGCAACGCCCTTGCCTGTCAGATGTTGGTATAATCCCTGCCGCGTGTCGGGGGCAAAGCCGATTTCGAACCGGTCCTGCGTCGCCTCCGACAGGCCACGCCGGGCCAGATAGTCACGCGCTTCTGCTGCCGCGGCAGTTTTCAGTTGCAGGCGGAAATGTTGGACGGCCTGTTCCATAACCTCGGCCAATTCGGTGCGGCGGTCGGCCTTTTCCTGTGCCCTTGGGTCGCGTTCCGGCATCTGCATTCCAGCCTCGCGCGCCAGAATTTCGATCGCCTCGACAAAGCTTACGTTTTCCGTCTCACGCACAAAGGAAATCGCGTCGCCCTTGGCATGGCAGCCGAAGCAGTAATAAAATCCCTTGCGGTCATCGACATGAAAGGACGCGGTCTTTTCCTGATGAAACGGGCATGGCGCCCACATATCACCCTTGCCCTGATTGGATTTTCGCGCATCCCACATGACCTTGCGCCCCACGACCTGTGACAGGCTCGTGCGCGTGCGCAATTCATCAAGGAAACCGGGGGGCAGACTCATGCGCGCAGTATCCGCCCAAGCGCGCCCTCTGTCCAGCACCTGCCCTTTCTTTTTGGTCTAAATACTCCCCCGCGGGTTCAGCCCGCGCGGGCAGCAACGATTTTCATGGCGCGGCTTAGATCATGCACCGCAGTCCGGGCGAAACTGCGCATGACCATCATGTCGAAAGTCTGGTCATCGATACGCGTGATTGATCCCATCATATGGGCAAGTTCTGTGCGGGCGGTTTGGCCGATTGCAAAGGATGAGATACGCAGATCCAGCGGCGTCAGGCGTGACAACACATCCGTCGCCCCCGGCCCAGACAGTCGCATCGCGGCCCATCCGTCGGTTTGATCTGTGATCGCGGCAAGACCGTTCAGCCCTTCTGGTGCGGCAGGACCGATCAGAAACACCTGTCCACGTCCCATCCAGATCAGGCGAGTGGCGTCATCCCCGCAGGTCGCCCGCGCCCCCGGCAGAGGATGACCAAAGGCCTGTTTCAACTGGTCTGATACGGCCCCCTCCTGCCCCGCATAGGGCGCGATGGAGGTGATGTGGTCTGGTGCCTGCTCTATCAGGCACAGCATCCCGATGGTCAGAGGTGAGAGACCTGCGCAGGGAGTTTTTGCAATCAGTTCAACCACGGGTTCTCTCCCCTTTCGGATCAAGGAATACGGGATGCGTGACCTCACAGGTGGTTCGGACATTGCGCACGTGATCGACCAATTCAATCTTCTCCCCATACCGCGCACGGCCGTTTTTCAGGAATGCGAGGCCCAGATCATGTTGGAAGACCGGCGAGTAGCAGACAGAGGTGACATAGCCCTGATCGTTCACGCGCGTGGGATCGTCCTCTGTGGTGAACAGATGCGCACCCGCCGTAATCTGATCGCCTGCCGCGACGGGCTTCAGCCCGACCAGTTGCCCGCGGTGATCACCGTGCAATCCGGGGCGCGCGGCAGCGGTTTTGCCGATGCAGTCTTTTTTGGCCGACACCATACCCGCCATACCCAGATCATCCGCTGTCACCCGGCCATCAATTTCGGAATGGGTGATGAACCCCTTCTCAATGCGCATGACATTCAGCGCCTCCATCCCATAGGCACCACCGCCCATGGTTTCAGCGCGGGCCAGAAGGTCGCGGAATAAAGACTCGCCAAAACGCGCAGGCACGGCCAGTTCATAGGCGTGTTCGCCGGAAAAGGAGATGCGGAAGAGCCGCCCCTTGGTGCCGCCAATGCTGATCTCACCGCAGGACATATAGGGGAACTGGGTATCGTTGATAGGATGATCCAAGAGCGTGTTCAGCAGATCGCGCGATTTCGGCCCAGCCACGGCAAACTGTGCCCAGTGTTCGGTGACAGAGATGAACCGAACGTCCATCTGTGGGCAAAGCGCTTGATGGGCGAAATCCAGATGGCGCATGACCTCGCCCGCTGCAGCGGTCGTTGTGGTCATGACATAGTGGCTGTCGCCCATCCGCGCGGTGGTGCCGTCATCCATGACATGGCCATCCTCGCGCAGCATTAGGCCATAACGCACGCGCCCAACCTTTAGCGTTAAAAACATGTTGGTGTAGACGAAATCAAGAAACGCGCCGGCATCGGGGCCCTGAATGTCGATCTTGCCCAGGGTGGAAACATCGCAGATGCCCACGGTATCGCGCACCATCAGGACCTCGCGATCACAGCTTTGGCGCCACGTGGTTTCGCCGGTTTGCGGGAAATAGCTGGGCCGATACCAGAGGCCTGCCTCAATCATCGGGGCAGCGCGCGCTATTGTCGCCTCATGCGAGGTCAGGAACCGTTGGGGGGCAAATCCCGTGCCTGCGCCGCCCGCCCCCATCGTTGCAATCGCCACCGGATTGAAGGGCGGTCGGAAGGTCGTGGTACCGGTTTCCGGGATACCCCGACCGGTCGCATCGGCCAGCACAGCCAGCGCGCCAACATTCGAATTCTTACCTTGATCGGTCGCCATGCCTTGCGTGGTGTAACGTTTCATATGTTCGACGGATCGGTAGTTTTCTGCGGCAGCCTGTTTCACGTCCTTGGTGGTGACATCGTTCTGGAAATCCAGCCAGGCACGCCCCTTTCCGCTGACCTCCCACAATGGTGACAGGCTGTACGTGCCATCCTCGGCCTTGGGCAACGGCATGGAGGGGGTCGTGAGCCCCAGATCATCCAGTGCCTTTTTCGCGCGGTAAACCCCGGATTTCAGCGCACCCTTAGTGGAAAACACGCCCGCCGCAGCCCCTGCCACATCCAGCCCCGGAACCGCACCCGGTTGGGGCACAAAGGCTGTGATCGTGTCGTTCCAAATCGGGCGTCCGCCCATATGACAAGTCAGATGCAGGGTCGGATTCCAGCCGCCGGACATGGCAAGGCAATCCGCTTCTATGCCTTCCTCACCAAATCCAGTACGCACAGTAATGGATTGGAGGCCCAACCGCCCCTTGGTATCGATGACCTCGGTCCCTTCGATCACACGGAAATCGGGGGACACATCAATGCCGGTGCGGCTGTCGATCAGGGCGGCGACCTCCACCCCCGCCGCCACCAGATCATGGGCGGTGCGGCGGGCATCGTCGTTGTTGCCAAAGACCGCCACGCGTTTGCCCGGCGCGACGCCCCAGCGATTCAAATAGCTGCGCACCGCGCCCGCGGTCATGATGCCCGGGCGGTCGTTGTTTGGGAACGCTACGGGCCGTTCCAGGGCACCAGCGCACAGGATCGCGCGTTTCGCGACAATGCGCCAAAAACATTCCAGCGGCGCGTCGGGATGCGGGTTGGCGAGGTGGTCAGAAACTCGCTCGACTGCAGCATAAGTGCCCTGATCATAGGCCCCAACGACAGCGGTGCGGCGCATCAGGCGGACATTAGCCATAGCGGAGAGTTCCGCGATGATTTCATCCGCCCAAACATGCCCCGGCTTACCATCCAGTTCGTGGGTTTCAGACAAAAGCCTGCCGCCGAACCGGCTGTCCTCCTCTGCCAAGATCACATCAGCCCCGGCGCGCGCGGCGGTCAGCGCCGCCATCAGCCCGGCAGGGCCGGACCCAATGATCAGCACATCGCAGAAGGCATAGGCACGTTCGTTCAGGGCCGTATCCGCCTGCCCCGACAGCGCCCCAAGACCGGCCGCGCGGCGGATGATCGGCTCATAAATCTTTTCCCAAAACGCCTTTGGCCACATGAAAGTTTTGTAATAAAACCCGGCAGATAGAAAGCGCGAGGCCAGATCATTGACCTGCATCAGATCGGTGGCGAGCGTAGGCCAACGGTTCTGGCTCTGCACCTCCAGCCCGTCATAGATTTCCTGCACGGTGGCGCGTACATTCGGTGTCTGCGCCCCACCCTGCCCAATGGTCATCAGGGCGTTGGGCTCCTCTGAACCAGCACTCAAGATGCCTCGCGGGCGGTGGTATTTGAAGCTGCGCCCGACCAGCCGGATGTCATTGGCCAAAAGTGCAGAGGCGATGGTGTCGCCCTGAAACCCCTGAATGGTCTTGCCATCGAAGCGGAAACTGACCGGCTGACTGCTGTCGATCAGACCCTTGCCCTCAACCCTCATCACGACCCCCTGTTTTCATGTCAGAGGCCAGCGCGGTTTCCAACACCTCATGCGTCACCGTATTGCGGGTGACAACGACCCAGGCGGAACAGCCCATTTCGTGATACCACAGGTCGCGGGTGACGCCTGCCGGGTTGTCACGGTTGTGGAGGTAATCGTTCCATGCCTGTTCGCCCGCATCCGGTGCCGGTCGGCTCAGGGCAACTGCATCACCCTGATAGTAAAATTCCCGTCTGTCCCGGTCCCCACAAAGGGGGCATGTGATACGCATCTGTTGTTCCCCCTAATGCAGGTTGTGCTGGCTGCCGGTGCCCTCTTCGTCCATCAGATTATGGCCTGTGGCAAAGCGGTCGAGCCGGTAGCGGGCGGCGGTGTCATGTGGCGTTTCGGTGGCGATCAAATGGGCATAGGCGTAGCCTGACGCCGGTACCGCCTTGAACCCGCCGTAACACCAGCCGCTGTTCAGGAAGAGGCCATTTGTGTCGGTCTTATCAATGATCGGCGCGCCGTCTGGCGACATATCCATGATCCCACCCCAACTGCGCAAGACCTTGGCCTTGCCGATCGAGGGCATCAGGGCCATTCCGGCCTCCATCACATGTTCGACCATCGGCAGGTTGCCCCGTTGGGCATAGGACGAATACATGTCCAGATTGCCACCAAAGACCAGCCCGCCCTTGTCGGATTGGCTGATATAGAAATGCCCCATGCCGAAACTGACGACGTGGTGAATGATCGGCTTCAGCCCTTCGGTGACAAAGGCCTGCAGGATGTGGCTTTCAATCGGCAGGCGCATCCCGGCCATGGCCGCGACCTGGCTCGACCGGCCCGCGACGCAGATCGCGACTTTCTTTGCCCGGATCGGCCCGCGAGAGGTCTGAACGCCCCTGACCCGGCCGTTTTCAATGTCGATGCCCGTGACCTCGCAATTCTGGATGATATCGACGCCGCGCTGGTCGGCACCGCGGGCATAGCCCCACGCCACCGCATCATGGCGCGCGGTGCCTGCCCGTCGTTGCAGGATGCCGCCATAGATCGGAAAGCGCGCATCGTTGAAATTCAGATAGGGGAGTTCACGCCGAACGCCCTCGCGGTCCAACAGTTCTGCATCGTCGCCCTGATTGCGCATGGCGTTGGCACGGCGCACGGCCGCGTCGCGCTGACCATCAGAGTGAAACAACACCATCTGCCCGCGCTGGGACATCATGGTGTTGAAATTCAGGTCCTGCTCCATCCCCTCCCACAATTTCAGGGAGTGGGAGAAAAATTCGGAATTGCCCGGCATCATGTAATTGGCACGCACGATGGTGGTGTTACGCCCGATATTGCCGCCGCCGATCCAGCCCTTTTCCAGCACGGCGACATTGGTTAGCCCGTGGTTTTTGGCCAGATAATAGGCCGTGGCCAACCCGTGGCCGCCACCGCCGATGATGATGACATCATAGTCTGACTTGGGCTCCGGGCTGCGCCAATGGGGCTGCCAGCCCTTATTGCCGGTCAGGCCCTGTTTCAGGATTTGCCACGCAGAAAAGCGCATCTTGCCCCCAATAGATCAATGGTCCGTCGCTATTTGAAACCTGTCAGATCGCTCGACCTAAATCGAGATCAATATACGACAAAAGGGGACGCTTTCGAACGAAGCCATAAAAAACGCCCGCGAACCGAGGGTTGCGGGCGTTTTTGTGATTATGTCAAGAGTGTTACATCACCATACGGAAGTAGGCCGGGTTAAAGATGTTGTCCCCATCACCCGGGCAGAAAGCCAAGACATTGTTAGATGTGGAGCTAATCGTTCCACCCGCGATGAAGGAGGCGCCTTCAAGTCCGCTTCCGTTAGAGGTAAACGAAATGTCCCCGAGGGCGATCACTTTGCTGCCATAGACTTCTACATTGGAAGTTGCGTTGAAATCGCCTTTGGTCAGAATAGTCACGCCACCGCCTGTCCCATCACAATCATCATCTTCGCCCAGAACAAGCGCGGCGGCTGCTTCAAAGGACATTGAACTGCTGTTGTCGACGGCGATGATCATATCCTGAAGCGCCACGTTTGCGGTGAAGCGAACGAGGCAGTTGGTGACGATAATCATGTTTTGGTAGAGGGCGTCACTGAACACGATTGGCGAACTCGCATTTGCGGGACAAGTAATCGCATTGATCCGGTTTGGTACCAGATCGTCGCCCGGGCTGAAACCGCCACTTCTGTGCCTTACCGGGGAGGTGTTAGTTATATAGCTTGGCTGCTCCAGACTACTAGAGTTGCGTCCTGCATATCCGACGAGGTCTCCGGCCCAAAGATCGTCGATCCATCCGGGCAATAAATTCAATTCCTGGATTGAATAGGCTTGATCATCCAGAGCCAAGTCCAAATCGGTATTGGTATCGTAGCCCGATGCCGGGAGTTCAAGATCAGATAGATCTGGCATCGTCACAAATGTACCTCTTTCAAAGACGTTGTTAGAACCAATTTTTACATAGGAATTCGAATGAATGCAGAATCCGTTTGCATAGTGGCTGTTACCTTGGAAATCGATCGGACCCTGGGCAACCATACCTTGCTTCATGCAACTGGGAATATAGGTTTCAAAGACGGATGGGGTTTCCACGCTCCATTCATTCACGCCAACCAGTTTCAGCAAGAAAGTGGACACGCCGTTCGCATTGTCTGCTGCGCGTTGCGTGCTGACTCGCACGGCCTCGTCCGACATAGCATTTACTGTAAATGTGCGGGTGTCTGAATCCCAATCCCCGAATTCAATATCAGAAGATGTCAGGACAGACCCGTAGTGGCTGCTGGGCATTTCGGCCTCTGCCAGGTTCATAGCGGCAACCCTGGCAGCTGTTGCCGCCGCTGCAAGCGAGTCCGCGTCGGTCGCGTGCAAATTATACAGGGCTGCATGGGCTGTACCGTCGGCAGCCACCTGCAACCGAGTTCGCGCTTCGTAAACACTGAAAACGTCAATGGCGAGGCCGCCGATCATCAGGAGTGCGAAAAAAACGAAGATATTAAAGGCACTGATTGCACCAGAGACATCTTTGACGAACTTTCCGACGGGGTGAAGGATATGTTTCATGTCGCTAATCCCTTTGCTGGCTCGCAATCAGAATTCTTCGTAATGTTGGGTTCTGACGGATACCGATACGCCGCTGAGCACATCGAACAGACCAACCGCATCCAAATCAGAAGCAGGCATTCGAAGCGTGGTGGTGATAACTTTGTCAGTGAATGTCACGTCGATTGAGGTGGGGGTGATATTGTTGGTGGCCAGCCGTGTTGTTAAAAAATCAGTGATACCTGTCGTGCGTTCCGCGTCGTCATTGGTCGTATCGGTGTCATTGGTAAACATCCCGGTCGACGCCGAGCGATTGGCATCCTGCACCAAGCGCAGGGCATTGGCTTGACCGTAGAATACGAAACAAACATCCGCGACCATCACCATGAGGAAAACATAGGCGGGGATCCACAGGACGCCTTCGATGGTCATACTGCCCGTCTGATCACGGCCGAACCGCTGGAGTGTTTTTGCAATGGAAAACCGGCTACCCATCAGTCTATCCTCATCAATCATTCACAGCCAAAACTGCCGCAATGCGCGGCACCCGACTGATTAATAATCATCAAGGAATAGGGTTTTCGTGGGGGTGAATTGTGGCGATTTTACGGCGAAATCGCCGGAAACCCTGCAAAATCAGGGCTTTTAGTCAAGTCAACCCAGCAGATTGGACCGCCGGGTTGGTTAATTTAGAATCGGTATTACAGACCCTTGGCGCGGTAACTGTCAGCAACTTTTCCAATGGAAACCAGATAGGCTGCGGTGCGCAGATCCTCGACATCATCGCGGCTGTGCCAAATATCGCGCATCGACTGGTAGGCAATCCGCATTGTGTCATCAAGGCCGGAGCGGACAAGTTCCAGCTCGCCAGCACCCTTGAGATACTGTGCCTTGAAGCTGTCGCTGAGCGCGCCCATGCCACGATCGGCGCTTAGGCGGTCAAGCTCTTCGATGATCAGTTGCGCGCGGGCCTCCTCTGACCGGCGCTGCATCCGGCCAAAGCGGATGTGGCTGAGGTTTTTGACCCATTCAAAGTATGACACTGTCACACCGCCAGCATTGGCATACATGTCGGGAATGATCACGGTGCCCTTTTTGCGCAGAATTTCATCTGCACCTGCGGTCACGGGGCCGTTTGCGGCCTCGATAATCAGCGGGGCCTTTACATTCGCGGCATTTGACAGGTTGATCACCCCTTCCAGCGCCGCCGGGATCAGGATGTCGCAGTCATGTTCCAGATATTTGGATCCGTCTTTGATGTATTTACCGGACGGGTAGCCATCCACACCGCCATGTTTGGCAATCCAGGAGCGCACATCGTCAACGTCCAGGCCGTTTTCATCCAGCAGCCCGCCGTCGCGCTCAATGATCGCGATGATCTTGCATCCGTCTTCTTCTTTCAGAAACTTCGCTGCGTGATACCCCACGTTCCCCAGGCCCTGCACGATCACCCGCTTACCATCAAGAGTGCCAGAGAGATTAGCCTTGGCGATATCACGCTCGTCCCGGAAAAACTCCCGCAACGCATATTGAACACCGCGCCCGGTGGCCTCTACCCGACCGGCGATGCCGCCAGCGTTAAGGGGCTTGCCGGTGACACAGGCCTTGGCGTTGATATCGGTTGTGTTCATGCGGGCATATTGGTCGGCAATCCAGGCCATTTCGCGTTCACCGGTGCCCATGTCGGGGGCCGGAACGTTTTGCGATGGGTGGATCAGGTCGCGTTTGGCCAGCTCATAGGCAAAACGGCGCGTGATTGCCTCCATCTCATGTTCTTCCCATTCACGGGGGTCGACACAAAGCCCGCCTTTGGACCCGCCAAACGGGGCCTCGACCAGCGCGCATTTATAGGTCATCAGCGCTGCCAACGCCTCGACCTCATCCTGATTGACCGCGGTGGAGTAACGGATACCACCCTTTACCGGCTCCATATGTTCAGAATGAACCGAACGATAACCCGTGAAGGTATGCATTTTTCCCCGCAGGCGCACCCCGAACCTAACCGTGTAAGTCGCATTACAGACGCGTATTTTTTCTTCGAGTCCCGGCGCGAGGTCCATCAGGGCAACGGCCCTGTTAAACATCAAGTCTACGGATTCTCTGAAACTCGGCTCATTCGCAACGGCCATACTAAACTCCCTGTTCTTTTTTATAATGCGTGTAGAATAAGTAGTGACGTCCCATACTAATCCCGAATTCCGACGTTTTCACAACCAAAAACGGCTTGCCCAAGGTCCTTTGACGATCAGACAATGGGCAACAGGGCATCCCGCTCTTGCTTCTCGGGCAAAGACCTGGGGTCAATCTTCTTTTTGTTTGGCCAGCATGATTGCGATGGCTTCGGCCATGGCTTTGGCCTGAGACGCACCTGTTATGCCACCCACACCAATTCGCCGTCCCATACGCCACCACATGCCCGGCGCCCAGCGCCGAGGGGCGGGCACGTTGGTCCTTAGGGTAAATCCGTTAGACGGTTTAAAGGCAAAAGTGCCCCGTTCCACCGATAGAATATCGGTCACGTTGACCAGAGTTTCACCATCCGATGTGCGCAGATCGTCGGCGGTCAGGACCAACCCTTTTGCGCTGGCATGATACAAGGCGTTGAGCAGCCAAATTGTGCCCGCCGCCATGGCCAAGAGGAAAATCTGCCATCCGATCCCGGCCGGCGGATAGGCCATGGCCAGATAAATCAGGCACGCGGCCAGACAGGCCAGCACCGCCAAGGCAAAGTAACGGCGCGGTGCAGATGCATGAATTTCAGCGATGACCGTCGGCTGTGGCCTCATCATATTTCCCCCGAAGCGTCGCATCGGTGATAGCGCGGGAACGGACAGAGGTCGAGCCGCTTTCCTTTTTCCCTGAATTGCCGCAATAGTCGGGCATGATTGACAAGCTGGAAATGTTCATAGCGCTCGCCAATGAAGAGCATTTTGGCCGTGCCGCCCATGTTTGCGGGGTGACGCAGCCCAGCCTGTCTGCGGGCATCAAGCAGCTTGAGGATCAGCTGGGCGTGATGCTGGTTTGGCGCGGATCGCGCTATCAGGGGCTGACGCCCGAAGGTCAGAGAGTTCTGGAATGGGCCCGCCGGATCGTGCGCGACACCCGTACCATGCGCGAGGAAATGCGCACACTGCGCGAGGGCCTGTCAGGCAATCTGCGGCTGGCCGTCATCCCGACCGCATTGACCATGGCATCGCAACTGACCGCCGGATTTTCGGCGCGCCACCCCAATGTGCGTTTTACGATCCTGTCGCGCACATCTGCAGAAATCCTGAACATGCTGGACAATATCGAAATCGACGCTGGCCTGTCCTATCTGGACAATGAGCCCTTGGGCCGGGTGACAACGGTGCCAATCTATGCCGAGCGATATTCGCTGGTGGTGCACCGCGATAACCAGTTGTCAAAGCGCGATCATATGACCTGGGCGGAACTGGCAGATATCCCCTTGTGCCTGTTGACCCCGGATATGCAGAACCGCAGGATCATTAATCAGTATCTCAGCAGTGTCGGTATTTCCGTTTCTGCCACGGTCGAGACCAATTCCACTATTGTTCTGATCAGCCATGTTCTGAGCGGTGAATGGGCGACAATCCTGCCGCAAAAGGCCAGCGAAATTTTTCTGCCCCGTGATGATCTGGCGACGATCCCGCTGTCCAAACCCGATGCCACACATAAGATTGGCCTTATCGCGCCGCACCAAGAACCCCATACCCCGGTTCTGGCCAGCCTGCTGCAGGAAGCCCGGGCCATGTCCGAATTCAAACTGCCAAAATGACAGGGTCGTGACTTGATCTTTCCCGGGGGCACGGGTCATCCTGCCCGACAACTAGGCAGGAGCATCCGATGACACAGCCAATCGAGCTTTATTTCTGGCCCACGCCTAATGGCTGGAAGATCAGCATCGCACTGGAAGAATTTGGCCTGCCCTACACGGTCAATCTGATCGACATAGATGCCGGGGATCAGCATCAGCAGAAATATCTGGCAATCTCGCCCAACGGTAAGATGCCCGCGATTGTTGATCCTGACGGGCCGGATGGCACCCCGATCACGATCTTTGAAAGCGGGGCGATCCTGCAATATCTGGCGCACAAGACCGGGCGGTTTTACGGATCGACCGAACGCGAACGGGTGCGGGTTGAGGAATGGCTGATGTGGCAGATGGGTGGCGTCGGCCCGATGGCTGGGCAGGCGCATCATTTCCTGCTGTATGTTCCACGCGGCAGGCCAGATCTGGACGTTACCTATGCGCAGACTCGATACCGGGGGGAAACCCGTCGGCTTTACGAGGTTTTGGACAGGCAGTTGTCGGAAAATGAGTTTGTGGCTGGTGATTTCTTTTCCATCGCTGACATCGCGACATGGCCCTGGGTGTCACAATGGCTGCGGCAGGAACAGAAACTGGATGAGCTGCCGCATGTGAAACGCTGGCTGTATCAGATGGCACGCCGACCCGCGTTCAAGGCAGGCCGGATGCTGGAATATCACCGCCGCTCAGAGACCCCGGCAGATATCGCCCACCGGGAAGAGATTTTCAGCCAGACCGGTTGAACCGGTTACTCTGCCTCTTCGATCTTGTAGGTCTCAAAAAGTTTCGCCTGAAACATGATGAAGGCAAACATGCCAATGGTCAGGCCGAAGGTTTTGAAATTGACCCAGGCGTCAGTGGACATGGTCCGCCAAATAAACTCGTTCAGGATCGCAAGGACAAAGAAGAACCCACAAAATCGGCGGGTCAGGATCAACCAGCCCGCAGGCTTCATCGGCATGACCTCTTCCATCACATATTGCAGATAGCTGTGCCCGCGCATCAGCCCATAGCCCAGAATACCGCCAAAAAGGGCATAGATGATTGTCGGCTTCATCTTGAAAAACCGCTCATCATTCAACCAGATGGACAGCCCGCCAAAAACCACCACCAAAACCAGCGTCATCAGCTGCATTTTCGAAACATGGCCAGTCAGGCGCCATAGAATGAACGTGGTCAGGGCCAGAAGCGGGATGAACCCCGCAGTTGCCAGAATGAACCCGGAATATTCCGTCCCCCCAACCACATATGTGTTTTCCTTGACCCGGCCATAGGCCACGAAAAAGGCAATGATCGGGCCCAGTTCCAGGCCAAGCTTGACGAAGGGATTGATTGATTTATCTGACATGCTCTGCCTTTCTTAACCACCCATTTCAACGATAACCGCGCCTGTCGCAATCAAGGCCATCAACGCCACCCGGCGCGGGCCGACGGTTTCTTTCAACACCACCCAGCCGATCAGCGCTGCAAAAACGGTGGAGGTTTCGCGCAATACCGCGGCCTCCCCCACCTTGTCCAGCCGGGTGGCAACAATGATTGATCCAAAGCTGAGAAAGGCCAGAATACCACCACATATGCCGCGTACCATCAGCGGTCCCAATGTTGGCCGATCAGACATCCGCAACCAGCGGCGGGCTGCAATGATCGGCATAAACAGCCCATCAATGAAAAAGAACCAGGCAAGAAACGTAAACGGATTGGCCGTCGCCCGGACCCCATATGCATCATAGGTGGTGTAAAGCGCCACGGTCAGGCCAGTCAGCAGTGCCAATGCCAAAGCCGCACCCAATGTGTCGCGCGCCGTTTCCAGAAAGATCAGGTTGTAAACCGCCAGCCCGAAAATGCCCGACAACAGCACGGCAACGCCAACCCACTGGGTCAGCGTGAAAACCTCGCCAAACAGCAAATAGGCCCCGATGACCGCAAACAAGGGCCCTGTCCCGCGCACCACCGGATAGACCACCGTATAGGCCCCGCGGCTATAGGCCATGGCCTGCAACACTTTATACGCCACGTGAATGACAAAGGCGCCTGCAAAGATCGGCCACATGAATGGCTCTGGCCATGGCACCACAAAAAACGCAAATGGCGCAGCCATCAAGCAATAGCTGATATCAATCGCACCACGGGTTAACCACGGATCATGTCGCCCCTTTTGCAAGGCACCGAAAATCGCATGGGTAAAGGCCGCAAACAACGCCAAGATCAGCGCCAGATGATGACCGGCCTCGGTCCCTTCCAGCGAAATCAGCCAGTCGCTCATCCTACCAAACGCGCCATGCCGGTGCGACACCTAAACCCTACGCGTTCGTACAGGCGTTCTGCCCCTTCATCCGCGATCAGGCTAATGTAGCAATCACTGGGCAGGTTGGTCTCTGCCCAGCGCATCAGTTCTTGCATAATCCGCAGGCCATATCTTTGTCGTTGGTAGGAGGGCAAAACAGCGACATCAGTGACCTGCGCAAAACAGCCACCATCTCCAATCAGACGCGCCATTCCAATCAAGTTGTCCTCTTTCCGAAGCCAGACACCATGCAATGTATTTTCCAGTGCAATGCGGGAGGCCGTCTCAGAAAAAGAGCCCAGTCCAGCAGCATCCCTGAGCGCCATATATTCACACACACTGGCTGGAATATCGGAAAATTCAGCCATCACGCCCCGTCAGCGCATCGGCAAATTCGCGCGGATCAAAGGGGGCCAGATCGTCGATTTGTTCGCCCACGCCGATGGCATGGATCGGCAGGCCGAATTTATCAGCCAGTGCCACCAAAACCCCGCCCTTGGCGGTGCCGTCAAGCTTGGTCATCACAAGGCCCGACACATCGGCGAGTTTTTGGAAGGTTTCGACCTGGTTCAGCGCGTTTTGCCCAGTGGTGGCGTCCAGCACCAGCAAGGTATTGTGCGGGGCGCTGTTGTCTTTTTTGCGGATCACGCGGACGATCTTGGCCAGCTCCTCCATCAGGTCTGCCCGGTTTTGCAGACGCCCCGCTGTATCAATCAGCAAAAGGTCTGCGCCGTCGGCTTCGGCCTTGGTCATCGCGTCAAAGGCGAGGCTGGCCGGATCAGATCCTTCGGGCGCGGTCAGAACCGGCACACCGGCGCGATCCCCCCAGACTTGCAATTGCTCGACGGCTGCGGCGCGAAACGTGTCGCCGGCTGCGATCACCACGGATTTGCCTGCGGCCTTGAACTGGCTGGCCAATTTACCGATTGTCGTAGTCTTGCCTGACCCGTTGACGCCCACCACCAACACGACTTGCGGTTTTTTGGCGTAAAGCGGCATGGGTTTGGCGACTGCGTCCATGACCCGGGTGATCTCGTCTGACAAGAGCCGTTTGATATCGTCGGTGGAAAGTTTCGTGCCAAACCGCCCCTCGGCCATATTGGCCGTCACCCGCAGGGCAGTATCGACGCCCATGTCAGAGGCGATCAAGAGCTCCTCCAGGCTTTCCAGCATGTCATCATCCAACACCCGACGGGTGACAGTTTTCGGCGTACCGCGCCCCAATAACCGCCCGATCAGGCTGGGTTTATCGGCTTTGGGGGCGTCGACGGTTGTCGGCACAACAGAGATCGGCTCTGGCTCTGGCTCTGGCTCTGGCTCTGGCTCTGGCTCTGGCTCTGGCTCTGGCTCTGGCTCTGGCTCTGGCTCTGGCTCTGGCTCTGGCTCTGGCTCTGGCTCTGGCTCTGGCTCTGGCTC
>NZ_JBXVVI010000022.1:0-41638 GCF_057219155.1 Roseovarius sp. YIN77 | reverse complement strand
TCCGGAAGTTAGCCAAGATCTTTCCTGCACCGCAGAAACCGCGAACAGCCTGACAAGAAAGGCATGCGGCCATTCTTTCTGGCGACACATTCTGCACTCGCGACACGTTGTTTTTCAACAGAATCAGCCCGAAGCAGTCGTTAGTCTAAGTCTTTTCATGTGGCTTGAATTGAATGATACTGACATATGGAGGGGGCAATGTTTGAAGCTGGGCTAAATCGAAGCGGATATCACATGCGACCCGTCTTGATGGCTGATGCCAACGCAATTGCCACAAAGTTATTTTTGGATATCGACGTCGCAAAAACCCTCATGCACGACGCATCAACGCCCGCCAAGGCTCAAGAATGCGCGGATAGCTGGTGCAATTTTTTTGCTCTGGATTCAGATGATGAAGACCACTGTGAACCCGGCTTAGGCCTGTGGGCAATCTGTGAACCAGACTCAATGGGGTCAGCTGGAGAATTGGTTGGGGTCAGAGGCTTATTTGTTGATCCAGCGTTGCCACCAAATACGGCAGAGGGCTTTGCGGCCATAACAAAGAGCCATTGGGGGCGAGGCTTATCATCAGAATCGTCAGTGATTTTACTCCGATATGCGTTCGAAGAGTTGAAGCTTGATGCCATCTACACAAACATTTGGCCTTTATTGAATCCGGCAAGCGAGGCCGTCCAACGAAAAGTTGGTTACGAGTATGTTGGTCGCACCACTGTACTTGAAAGCTTTGGAGCCGAACGGATTGAGGATGTGTTGCGACTTGAGCTACGTAGACTTTCGAACTCATCTGGCGAAGAGAGGTCTCAGATATTCAAAGAGGTTGGAATCAAGCTTGGTCAACTGTCGGCAGAAGATAACAATACTATAGGTGGCATCTTCGAAAGAGTGAAAGAAGTCTTGCTCGACGAGAGTGAGCGTCGTGTTGTTTTTGCCCACATGGAAAAGGGTTATGACAATCCCGGCTGGGCAACATATCGCCTCGCACGGGAAACTTGGCTTGCCAATCAATAAAGTTGACTGACCAATGGCGGCTCTTTCCGCATAGTGGTCATCGAACCCCTAAAAACATAAGCATGAAAAAGCCGCCCGAATGGGGCGGCTTTCCTGTTTCTGACCTTCTACCTTACAGCAGAGATTTGACCTTCTCAGCCACGGCTTCGGCGGTGATGCCGAAGTGCTTAAACAGCGTGCCAGCGGGCGCGGAGGCGCCGAAGCTCGACATGCCGACGAAGCCTGCCTTGTTTGATTTGCCACGCTCGCCGGTTAGCCAGCGATCCCAGCCTTGTTGGACGCCTGCCTCGACCGCGACACGGACCGGGCCGCCGGGCAGGACGCGTTTGCGGTAAGCCTCGTCCTGCTGGGCGAAGAGTTCCATACAGGGCATGGAGACGACGCGGGTGCCGATGCCCTCTGCCTGCAGGATATCGCGGGCTTTGAGCGCGACCTCAACCTCTGACCCGGTGGCGATGATGATCGCCTGACGTTTGCCCTCTGCATCGGCCAGAACATAGGCACCCTGTTCGGTCAGGTTCTTGTTTTTATGCTCGGTCCGCACGGTGGGCAGGCCCTGACGGCTGAGCGCCAGCACTGAAGGCGTGATTTTGGAGGTGAGCGCAATTTCCCATGCCTCCGCCGTTTCCACTGTGTCAGCAGGGCGGATGACCATGGTGTTGGGTGTCGCGCGGCTGATGGCCAGATGCTCGACCGGCTGGTGGGTGGGGCCGTCCTCTCCCAACCCGATGGAATCGTGGGTCATCACGAACACGGTCGGGATTTTCATCAACGCGGCCAGACGCAACGATGGGCGGGCGTAATCGGTAAAGCACATGAAGGTGCCGCCATAGGGGCGCACGCCGCCATGCAGCGCCATACCGTTCATCGCCGCCGCCATGCCATGTTCGCGGATGCCGTAATAGATGTAACGACCCTTGCGGTTTTCCGGCAGGAAGACGCCCAGATCGTTGGTCTTGGTGTTGTTGGACCCGGTTAGATCGGCAGAGCCGCCAACGGTTTCCTGCATGATCGGGTTGACGACCTGCAGCACCATTTCGGATGACTTGCGGGTCGCGGCCTTTGGTTGGGTCTCTGATACTTCGCGTTTCAGCTTCTTGATGGTGGCCGACAAACGTTTGGGGGCCTCCAGCGCGTAGGCGCGGTTGAATTCGGCCTGTTTGTTGGTTGACAGGGCGGCAAAGCGGGCTTCCCACTCTACACGATCAGCACCGCCACGGGCACCGATGTCTTCCCACCAGGATTTGACCTCTGCCGGGATTTCAAAAGCCGGGTAATCCCAGCCGTAGCCGGCCTTGGTGTCTGCGATCAACTGCGGATCGGTCAACGCGCCGTGGCCTTTGGATGTGTCCTGGGCAGAGGAACCAATTGCGATATGGGTTTTGCAGGCAACAAGAGCCGGCTTGCCGGTTTTCTTGGCCTCAGTGATGGCGCGGTCGATGTCTTCGGGATCATGGCCGTCGCATTCATGGGTGGACCAGCCTGAGGCCGCAAAGCGTTTGATCTGGTTGGTGCGGTCGGAGATGTCCACGGTGCCGTCGATGGTGATGCCGTTGTCATCCCACAAAACGATCAGCTTCGATAGTTCGTGGCGTCCGGCAAGGCCGATCGCCTCTTGGCTGACGCCCTCCATCAAACAGCCATCGCCGGCGATGACATAGGTGTGGTGATCGACAGCTTTTTTGCCGAAACGGGCGCGTTGGATTTCCTCGGCCATGGCGAAACCAACGGCATTGGAAATGCCCTGACCCAGGGGGCCAGTGGTGGTTTCGATGCCGGAGGCCAGGAAGTTTTCCGGGTGGCCTGCGGTTTTGGCGCCCAGTTGGCGGAAGTTCTTGATCTCTTCCAGCGTGATCTCTGGGTTGCCGGTGAGATAGAGGAGCGAATAGATCAGCATCGACCCGTGACCAGCAGACAGGATGAACCGGTCGCGGTCTGGCCAGTTTGGGTTGGCTGCGTCAAATTTCAGGTGATTGCCAAAGAGAACCGTCGCCACATCGGCCATGCCCATCGGCATGCCGGAATGGCCGGAATTCGCGGCTGCGACCGCATCAAGGGCAAGGGTGCGGATCGCGGTGGCGCGCATCCAGTGCTGGGGGTGTTTTTCGCGAAGGGCGGGAATATCCACGGATTTGTCCTCTGGCATTGCTCGGTTTCAAGGCCTCTTTAGCAGCGATTGGCCGAAGATCAAGCAAGCTGGCCGGAAAGGGGGCGAAATCAGTGCGGGCTTTGGGTAAGATTGGGGGAATATCGACCATCGCGATTCGCATCCGACAGGTCAGTGGGTACAGAGCTAAGAGTACGGCGGGACAGGGCAATGACAGATTTATCAGAATTGGAACGGCGGATCACCTATGCGTTAGAACGCATTTCAAAGGCCGCGGATCAGGGCGGGGGCAACAGCGTGGCCTTGTCCGAGCTGAAGGATCAACTGACCGAAGAGCAATTGGAATCTGAACGTCTGCGCGACCGGATCGAAGATCTGAAAGACAGCCACGGGGCGGCGTTGGAAGCGCTGGAGAAAAAGCTGGATAAGGTACGCGCCCAGGTCGCGCGGCAGGAACATGATCTGGCCAAGCTGCGTGGTGTGAATGCGCAACTGCGCGAAAACAATGCGAAATTGCGGGAGGCCAACGCGGCAGGTCTGGCTGACGCCGGATTGATCAATTCCGGTGTGGGGACCGAGTTGGATGCCTTGCGCACGGTGCAAGCTGCGGACCGGGCGGAGTTGGATGCGGTGCTGGAAGAGTTGCGCCCGATGGTAGAGGAGAGCGCCTGATGCCTGAGGTAACGATCACGATTGCCAGCCGAGATTTTGTGGTTGCCTGCCAGGATGGGGAGGAGCCCTATCTGAAAACAGCGGCCAAGATGTTGGACAACGAAGCAAAGATCATGATGGAGCAGGTCGGACGCCTGCCAGAGGGTCGGATGCTGTTGATGGCTGGCCTGATGCTGGCGGATCGCACTGTTGGGCTGGAAGACAGCCAGCGGGAGTTGAAAGACCGCGTTGCGAGTTTGGAACAGGAATTGGAGGAGCTGAAATCCACCCCCGCGCCGGAACCTGAGCGGGTGGAGGTTGCGGTGATTCCCGACAGTGTGACCGATACGCTGGCCGAGATTGCGGCCCGGGCTGAGGCCTTGGCGGACAGTCTGGAAGAGCGCGTCGGGTAGCGCGAGCAGGGGATTTCTACCCCCGGCAGCCCCGAGAGTGTTTATGGCAAAATGAAGCTGTAGGGGATTGTAAACAAAGAAAAACCCGCCGGAATGGCGGGTTTCTTTTTAGAGCAGTCCGGGCCGTTTAGGCGTTGGCCTCTCGGATTTTATCGGCAGCCTCTTTGTTATAGGCCACGTCGTTTTCATCAAACATCTGGTCCAACTCGCCAGACAGGGTCATTTCGGTGATGATGTCGCAGCCGCCGACAAACTCGCCTTTGACATAAAGCTGCGGGATGGTGGGCCAGTCGGAATAATCCTTGATACCCTGCCGAATGCCCTCGTCCGCCAGAACGTTAACATCGGTGAAATCCACGCCCATGAAGTTCAGAACGCCAGCCACACGGGAGGAAAACCCGCATTGGGGCATTTCCTTGGTGCCTTTCATATAGAGCACCACATCGTTGGCTTTGACAGTTTCGTCAATTTGGGTTTTCGCGTCGGTCATTTTGGTTTTCCTAAAGATGTCAGGACCTTGTCCTGGTTATTCGGGGGCCTTCGTGGTCAGGGCCAGAGCATGTAATTCACCAGCGGGCCCGTCCATTTTGCCCTTGAGCGCGGCATAGACGGCGCGTTGTTGCTGGACACGGTTCATACCGCGGAAGGATTCATCAACGACCATGGCAGACATATGCACGCCGTCATCACCGGCCACCATAATCTCGGCGTCAGGGAAAGCGTCGCGCAGCAGCTCTTCGAGGTCATGGGCATGCATCGGCATGGGCGGGTGTCCTTTGTCGTTTGGTTAAAAGTATGTCTGCATTGGGGTTGGCGCAAGGGGGGAGCGGTGCGGTCATTTGGCATAGTCGGCAGTTTTTTGGAAAACGGTGTTAACGAGCTTATTTTCCGGGGTTTGTTCGGTCTGCCGAGCGGCGGTATAGCGTCGGTTTTGCGACGGTGTGATTTGGCCCAAATTAGTGATAAACAGCCCGCGCGCGGTGTTAACGCGCGGGCATCAAATCAGGCGACGGCCTGAGCAAAGGCACCGCGATAGAGATTTGCGAGCTCTGCCAGAGAGCTGTTGCTGCCGCCGATGGTCACGGCCTCGCCACCAAACCGGCCGATGCTGGTTAGGGTAACGCCAGCCCCCGCCGCGTGGGTCATCAGGGCCTCTGCCTGGTCAAAGTTGCAGGCGATCAGATAGCGGGCCTGATCTTCGCCAAAGAGAGTGGGCGTGTCGTTGGTGTCGAGCGTGACGCCAACCTGGGACCCTTCGGCCAGTTCGAACGCGGCGAGCGCGATGCCACCATCAGAGACATCCGTGCAGGCGGTGATCAGGTCGCGGTTGGCGCGGATGAAATCGCCATTGGCCTTTTCTGCCGCCAAATCCACGGTTGGAGCGTCGCCCTCTTCCCGGTGGAAAACCTCTGCCAGAATGGCTGACTGGCCCAGATGGCCACGGGTTTCGCCCAGAACCAGCAAAACGTGGCCCTCGCGGACCTCATTACCGATGATATGATCTGGATGATCGATCAGGCCAACCGCGCCAATGGTCGGGGTGGGCAGGATCGCGGTGCCATCGGTTTCATTGTAGAGCGAGACGTTGCCCGACACGATCGGCATATCAAGTGCGGCCACAGCTTCGCCAATGCCTTTGATCGCGCCAACAAACTGGCCCATAATCTCGGGCTTTTCAGGGTTGCCGAAATTCATATTGTCGGTGGTGGCCAGCGGGCGGGCACCCACGGCGGTCAGGTTGCGGTAGGCCTCTGCCACCGCCTGCTTGCCGCCCTCGACCGGGTTGGCACGCACGTAGCGCGGAGTCACGTCAGAAGTGAAGGCCAGCGATTTGTCGGTGCCGTGCACGCGGATAATGCCAGAGCCGATACCCGGCGTGCGGGCGCTGTCGGCCATGACCATGGTGTCATATTGTTCATAGACCCATTGTTTGGCCGCGTAGTTGGGGGAGGAGATGAGCGCACGTAGTCCGTCGATCGGATCAACATTCGGCACGTCGCCCAGTGGTTCAGCCGCCGGGGTTTCTACCCAAGGACGGTCATATTCGGGGGCGGAGGAGGAAAGTTTCGACAGCGGCAGGTCTGCCTTGACCTCGCCATTATGCATGATGAGGAAGCGGTCCTCGTCAATGGTTTCTCCAACGATGGCGAAATCGAGGTCCCATTTCTCGAACACCGCTTTGGCTTTAGCCTCCAGTTCCGGTTTCAGAACCATCAGCATGCGTTCCTGAGATTCCGACAACATCATCTCATAGGCAGTCATGTTGCGTTCGCGCTGGGGAACATCCTCGAGATTCAGTTTGACGCCAAGGCCACCCTTATCTCCCATTTCTACGGCAGAGCAGGTCAGACCCGCGGCGCCCATGTCCTGGATCGAAATCACCGCGCCGGTTTGCATCAGCTCCAGCGTCGCCTCCATCAGGCGTTTTTCTGTGAAGGGGTCGCCGACCTGAACGGTGGGGCGTTTTTCCTCGATCGTGTCGTCAAATTCGGCCGAGGCCATGGTCGCGCCGCCAACGCCGTCGCGCCCGGTTTTGGCACCAAGGTAAACCACAGGCATGCCGATGCCAGAGGCGGCGGAGTAGAAAATTTTGTCGCTGTCCGCCAGGCCAGCGGCGAAGGCGTTGACCAGACAGTTGCCGTTATAGGCGGGATGGAAGCGCACCTCGCCGCCCGCGCAAGGCACGCCGAAGCAGTTGCCGTAGCCGCCGATGCCCTCGACCACGCCATTGACCAGCTGTTTGGTCTTGTGATGGCTGGGGGAGCCGAAGGACAGAGAGTTCATCGACGCGATCGGGCGGGCGCCCATTGTGAAGACATCGCGCAGGATGCCGCCCACACCGGTTGCGGCGCCCTGATAGGGTTCGATATAGGACGGGTGGTTGTGGCTTTCCATCTTGAACACCACAGCCTGACCATCGCCAATATCGACAACGCCTGCGTTTTCGCCGGGGCCGCAGATAACTTGCGGGCCGGTGGTGGGTAGGGTGCGGAGCCATTTTTTCGAAGACTTATAGGAACAATGTTCGTTCCACATAGCCGAAAAGATGCCAAGTTCCGTGTAGGTGGGTTCCCGGTTCAGGATCTTGATGACCTCTGCATATTCATCCGGTGTGAAGCCGTGGGCGGCGATCAGGTCTTCGGTGATGGCAGGCTCTTGCATGAAACGGATTCCCCCGGGTGACATAGTTGGCGTCTCTTTAGTCGAAGCGCGCGCGAGGGGGAAGGGCCGAGGTGCCGCAGATATTCGGTTTTCGAGCGGTGCGTCTGCGGCAGAAGTCATTTTTGTCACCTCTGCTGCCGATCAGCGGTTTTGATTGCCTCCGGTGGGAGTATCTTTGCCATAAAAGCAGCGGGACGAAAAAAAAGGCCGAGCACTAAGCTCGGCCGAAGTCCAACAGGGAGGTAGAAGGAAATGAGAATTCTCAATCACTGCCTTCTGAAGTTGAAGGTAGAATTTGGCGCTTGACATTTCAAGAAAAAAACTGTTGCCGCGACGCAAAGCCGCTATGCGCGTGACGCATAGGTCACGCTTTGTTGGCCTTTTGGTTTTTGCGGTACTGAATGATTTCTTCCTGCACGAAATCTCGGAACGCGGCGATGCGGCGGGATTGACGCAATTCCGACGGGTAGGCCAGATAGACTGGTACCTCGTTTGAATGGGTGTCAGGAAGCACTTCGATCAGATCCTCGAAATCCTCGGTCACGTAGTCGGGCAGGACGCCGATCCCCAGATCATGGGTCACGCCCTGCAAAATGGCGTAGTAATTGTTTACAGTCATCGTCGAGGTGACGCCTTGGGCCAGCAGCTCTTTGACAAACGCAGCGCCCGCGTAAACCTGCGCGGAATTGGGGCGCTGACACAGCAGGCGATGGTTGGCGATATCGGCCAATGTTTGGGGGGTGCCGTGTTTTTCCAGATAGGAGCGGGAGGCGTAGAGTTTCATCTGCACCGACATCAGCCGTTTGCGGATCAGATCGGCCTGACTGGGCTCTTTCATGCGAATTGCCACATCCGCTTCGCGCATGGGCAGGTCGAGCACCCGCTCCTCCAGCATTAGGTCGACTTTGATGTCGGGATATTGTTCGTAGAAATGGCCCAAGCGCGGGGCCAGCCATAGCAGGCCAAAGCCAAAGGTTGTGGTGACGCGCAGTTCGCCAAAGACCTCTTCTTCGGAATCGCGGATGCGGGCCTCTGCGGCCTCTAGCCGTTGATCCATGGCAGAGGTCGCCTCGAACAGCAATTCGCCCTGTTCAGTGAGAATCAGGCCGCGGGCATGGCGGTGAAACAGCGTCGCATTCAAGCTCTCTTCAAGGGCGCGAATTTGGCGGCTGACCGCGGATTGTGACAGGTGAAGTGTGTCACCGGCGTGAGTCAGACTGCCTGCATCTGCCACGGCGTGAAATATTCTGAGCTTATCCCAATCCATTTTTTACACTTCCTGCCATTCGCGCTGGTCATCCTTTACAGGAATTGCGCGCGGTTGTGCACCGTTCAAATCATCTCAAATGACATGATTTTTCCTTTGTAGGTCATTATTTATGACCTATTATTGTGTTATCATTCCCGCGTCAGGAGGTATGTGATGACATTGCACAATGTAAGCCTGAATGACCGATTTGATCTAAAAAAATCGCCGGTGTTGCTGAACGGAACCCAGGCGCTGGTGCGGTTTATGCTGATGCAAAAGGCGCGCGACCGGGCGGCAGGGTTGAACACGGCGGGCTATGTGACCGGATATCGGGGATCGCCCTTGGGGGCGGTTGATATCCAGATGGGCCGGGCGGAGAAACTGCTGGCCGAGGCGGATATCCGCTTTCAGGCCGGGTTGAACGAGGATTTGGCGGCGACAGCCCTGTGGGGATCGCAGCAGGCGGAATTGCGTGGTGAGGGCCGGTTCGATGGTGTCTTCGGCCTGTGGTACGGCAAGGGGCCGGGCGTGGATCGATCGGGCGATGTGATGCGCCATGCCAATATGGCCGGGACCAGCCCCTATGGCGGCGTGGTCATGGCAATGGGTGATGACCATACCGGGGAAAGTTCGACCGTCTGTCATCAATCGGACTGGGCGCTGGTCGATGCCTATATGCCTGTGCTGTCGCCCGCCGGCGTGCAGGAAATACTGGATTACGGGCTGTATGGCTTTGCCCTGTCACGCTTTGCCGGGGTTTGGGCCGGGCTGAAGGTGATGAAAGACACGATCGAGGTCACGTCCATCGTGGATGGGCGCGCGGACCGGATGGAATTCGTGACGCCTGATTTTGACATGCCGCCGGACGGGTTGAACATTCGCCTTGCCGATCATTGGATCCCGCAAGAGGCGCGGATGATTGATCATAAGCGTTTCGCGGCAGAGGCGTTTTCGCGCGCCAATCGCATGGACAAGCGGGTCTGGGGGAAGCCGGGGGCCAAGGTCGGCTTTGTCGCGGCTGGAAAGAACTGGCTGGATCTGACCCATGCGCTGTCCCTGCTGGGCGTGGATGCCGAGGAGGCAGGGCGGTTGGGCCTGACCACCTATAAAGTAGCGCAGACCTTCCCGCTGGATATGACCTCTTTCCACGAATGGGCCGAGGGGCTGGAGCTGATCGTGGTTATCGAGGAAAAGCGCAAACTGATCGAGGTGCAGATCAAGGAGGCGATCTTTGATGACCGGCGTGGGCGGCGGGTCTATGGCTGGTATAAGGGCGGTGCCGGCGGCATGCATCGCGAGGAACTGTTCCCCACGCGCATGGCGTTGGACCCGGTTTTGATTGCTGAAAAAATCGGCACGATCCTGATCGAGGAGGGACGCGGCACCGAAGGCGTCAAGGCCGGAATGGCCCGAATTGCGGAGGCACAGAGGGCCGATAATGCCGAGGATTACGCGGCGCGGTTGCCCTATTTCTGCGCGGGGTGTCCGCACAATACCTCGACCAAGTTGCCAGACGGATCACGCGCTTATGCCGGGATTGGGTGTCACATCATGGCCACCTGGATGGACCGGGAAACCGTTGGATACACCCATATGGGTGGCGAGGGCGCGAACTGGATCGGGGAGGCGCCGTTTTCGACCACACAGCATGTCTTCCAGAACCTCGGCGACGGAACCTATAACCATTCCGGCCTTTTGGCGATCCGGGCAGCGGTCGCGGCAGAGGTCAATATCACCTACAAAATCCTCTTTAACGATGCGGTGGCGATGACCGGCGGGCAAGCCAATGAGGGCGGGCTGACGGCGGACAAAATCGTGCGCGAACTATGGGCTGCAGGGGTCGGGCATCTATGCGTGGTTTATGACGAAAAGGAAGAAATTGATTTCAAAACCTTCCCGAAGGCCACGATCTTTCACCCCCGATCAGAATTGATGGCCATTCAGGAGGAGTTTCGGGAATTCAAGGGTGTATCAGCCATTGTTTATGTACAAACCTGCGCGGCAGAAAAGCGGCGGCGCCGAAAGCGCGGGGAGTTTCCCGACCCTGACAAGCGGGTCTTTATCGACACGGATGTGTGCGAGGGCTGCGGCGATTGTGGGGTGCAATCGAACTGTGTCGCGGTGGTGCCGGTGGAGACAGAGCTGGGCCGCAAGCGCGCGATTGACCAATCGGCGTGCAACAAGGATTTTTCCTGCCTGAACGGGTTCTGCCCGTCTTTTGTGACTGTCGAGGGCGGGGCGCTGCGCAAGGGTGCAGTGGTGGAGTTTGACGTGCCTGCATTGCCCGCGCCCAAGCTTCCCGTGATCCAGGGCACCCATAACATGGTGATCACAGGCGTCGGCGGGTCGGGCGTGGTGACCATCGGTGCGATCCTGGCCCAGGCGGCGCAGCTGGATGGCAAGGGCGCCGGTGTGATGGAGATGGCGGGCCTCGCACAAAAAGGCGGGGCGGTGCACATCCATTGTCGTCTGGCAGAGCGGCCCGATGATATCAGCGCCATTCGTGTGGCGACGGGGGAGGCCCATGCGGTGATTGGCGGTGATTTGGTCACCACGGCGGGGTCGAAAACCATCGGGCTGATGCGTGCGGGCCAGACCCGCGCGGTGGTCAACAGCCATGAAATCATCACTGGTGAGTTCACCCGCAATACAGAGTTTCGCATCCCGACCGACCGGCTGCGTCTGGCGTTGGAGGCGCGTCTGGGGGGCGGATTGCAGGTGTTCGATGCCACAGAGATCGCCACGAGTTTGCTGGGCGATTCCATCTTTGCCAACATGCTGATGCTGGGGGCGGCCTGGCAGCGCGGGTTAGTGCCCTTGTCTGACGCGGCGATCCTGCGGGCAATCGAAATGAATGGCGCGGCCGTCGAGGGTAATAAGCGCGCCTTTGCGCTGGGGCGCTGGGCCGGGCAAGATGCGGCGGCGGTGATGGCGATGTTGCCTGCTAAAGTGGTGGCAAAGCCAAAGACGCTGGACGAACAGATCGCATTTCGTGCCGATCATCTGGTGACGTATCAATCGCGGCGCTTGGCGAAGAAGTACCGCAGGCTGGTGGATGGCATCACAGATGAAGCGATGCGCGGGGCAGTGGCGAAATCATACCACAAGCTGTTGGCCTACAAGGATGAATATGAGGTTGCGCGGCTGTTGATGGACACCGAGGCCAAGGTGCGGGAGGTGTTTGAGGGGGACATTACCCTGAAACACCATCTGGCCCCGCCGATACTGGGGGGCACCGGGCCGGACGGTCGCCCGAAGAAACGCGCCTTTGGCCCCTGGGTGCGGCGGCTCTTCCCCTTGATGGCCGCGATGCGCCGCCTGCGGGGCACGCCGCTGGATGTCTTCGGCTATCAGGCCGAGCGGAAGGAGGAACGCCGCCTGATCCGGCAATATGAGTTGGATGTGAAGACGTTTCTGCTGTCCTCGAATGCGGATCATCACGATCTGCTGATGGAATTGGCAGGGCTGCCGCAGTCAATCCGGGGCTTCGGCTCAGTCAAACGTGCAAATATTGATCGGGTAGAAGCCAGGCGCGCCGAAATCTTGCAAATGTTGCGAGAGGGACGGCACGCGCCTGTTTTGGCAGCGGAATAGAGAAATAAAGGTTCGATTTGTGACAGGAGGGGCGCTGCCCCTCTGGCCCTACGGGCCATTCACCCCGAGGTATTTTTGGCGAAAGGGAAGGGGGGGATGCGGCCTGTAATGGACTAACCCCATCCATCGGCGTAGATATCGGACGAGGCAATATGGACTGATGCGATGGCGATTGGGGTTTTTGATTCTGGGCTTGGCGGGCTGACGGTATTGGATGCGGCGGCGGCGCGGTTGCCGGAACATGCGTTTGTCTATTATGGCGACAACGCCCATGCGCCCTATGGGGTGCGCGATCCCGAGGATATTTACAATCTGACCCGTGGGGCGGTGGCTCGGTTATGGGAGGAAGGCTGCGATCTGGTGATCTTGGCCTGCAATACCGCCTCTGCCGCTGCGCTGCGGCGCATGCAAGAAGCCGGCGTGCCGAATGGCAAACGGGTGTTGGGCGTCTTTGTCCCCCTGATCGAGGCGCTGACCGAACGGCAATGGGGCGACAATTCCCCCCCGCGCGAGGTCGATGTGAAAACCGTGGCGTTGTTTGCGACACCGGCGACGGTGGCCAGCCGTGCTTTTCAGCGGGAGCTGGCGTTTCGCGCCATTGGCGTGGATGTGGAGGCGCAGCCCTGTGGCGGGGTTGTCGATGCCATCGAGGATGGCGACGACATACTGGCGGAGGCGTTGGTCAAAAGCCATGTGGACGCGTTGAAGCGCCGGATGCCGCATCCACAGGCCGCAATATTGGGTTGCACGCATTATCCGTGGATGGAAGACACGTTTCAGGCGGCGCTGGGGCCGGAGGTTAAGGTATTCAGCCAGGCCGGACTGGTGGCCGAAAGCCTGGCGGACTATCTGGGTCGGCATCCTGACAAGGCTGGTGAGGGGATTGATACCAAATTTCTGACCACGGGTGATCCGGATCGGGTGTCGGTGCAGGCGACCAAGCTCTTGCGACGAAACATCGCCTTTGGCGCGGTTTGATTGCAGCCGCGTGAATTTGTGCTTACATCGTCTTTGCTGAGTTTTGGAACCTGATCATGACGCATCAAATCGCTATTCTGGGTGCCTCCGGTTACACCGGGGCAGAGCTTGTCCGGCTAATCGCCACCCATCCCAACATGGACATTGCGGCGCTGTCTGCGGACCGAAAGGCCGGGATGGATATGGGGGCCGTGTTTCCACATCTGCGCCATCTGGATCTACCCAAGCTGGTCAAAATTGATCAGATCGATTTTGCAGGCATTGATCTTTGTTTCTGTGCGTTGCCCCATGCGACCAGCCAGGCGGTGATCCGGGAGTTGCCGAAGGATCTGAAGATTCTCGATCTGTCAGCTGATTTTCGGCTGCGTGATCCGGCAGAGTACCAAAAATGGTATGGCGGGGAACATGCGGCGTTGGAGGCCCAGGCCGAGGCGGTATATGGCCTGACAGAGTTTTACCGCGAGGATATCCGCGCCGCGCGTTTGGTGGCGGGAACCGGCTGCAATGCCGCGACTGGACAATATGCGCTGCGGCCTTTGATCGCGGGTGGGCTGATCGATCTGGATGAGATTATTCTGGACCTGAAATGCGCGGTGTCCGGGGCCGGGCGGTCGTTGAAGGAAAACCTGCTGCATGCAGAGCTGAGCGAGGGCTATCACCCTTATGCCATTGGTGGCACGCACCGGCATTTGGGGGAATTTGATCAGGAGTTTTCTGCCATTGCCGGGCGGCCCGTGCGGGTCCAGTTCACGCCGCATCTGATCCCCGCGAACCGGGGTATTTTGGCGACGGTTTACGTGAAAGGTGATGCACAAGCCATTCATAAGGCATTTGAAACAGCCTATGCGGATGAGCCATTCATCGTGACGCTGCCGTTTGGTGAGGCCCCATCGACCCGCCATGTTCGGGGTTCGAACTTTTGCCATATCGGGGTGTGTGCGGATCGGACCCCCGGGCGCGCCATTGTTTTCGCGGCGCTCGATAACCTGACCAAAGGCTCGTCCGGGCAAGCGCTGCAGAACGCCAACCTGATGCTGGGTGAGGATGAGACCACGGGGCTGATGCTGGCCCCGTGCTTCCCATGAGGCCGCTATGAAATCGTTAAAGAAAACCCGCCGTATCCAGGTAATCGTCATGGCCTCTGTGGCGTTGGCGCTGGCGACCGCGTTGATTGGGTATGCGATGCGCGATGGGATCAATTTCTTCCGCTCACCGTCGCAGGTTGTGGTGGAAACCATTGTCCCGACAGAGGTGTTCCGGTTGGGCGGGTTGGTCGAGACCGGGTCGCTGGTTATCGGAGAGGGTGAAGCGATACGGTTCACCGTCACAGATGGCGGTGCGTCGATCCCGGTGACCTATACCGGCATCCGGCCAGACCTGTTTGAGGAGGGTCAGGGTACCATTGCCACCGGGCGTTATGTGGATGGTGTGTTTGTGGCAACAGAAATCCTTGCCAAGCATGACGAGACCTATGTGCCCAAAGAGGTCGTTGATGCGCTGAAAGAACAAGGCGTCTATCAGGAGCCAGAATAGGCACCGCGCGGCCCGGTTGGGCGGAGTTTACCATTAGAGATCACATTTCAGGCATGTCCAAGATGAGGGGATGCCATGAAAACGGTACGCGAACTGGCCGAAGAGATCGTCGCGCGGGAGGGCGGGTTTGTTCATGACCCGGACGATCCGGGGGGCGCCACGAATTACGGTGTGACGCTGGCCACCTTGCGCCGGGTGCGAGGACAGGCGGATGTGTCGGACGTTCGGGCCTTATCCCGGGCAGAGGCCGTTGATATCTATATCGAGCATTATTTTAATCATCCCCGGATCGGGGACTTGCCCCGGGTGCTGCAGGCGTCGGTCTTTGATATGTATGTGAATGCCGGGGCCAGTGCGGTGCGGATATTGCAGCGATTGTTGGGTGAAATGGGACAGATCTTGACAGTGGACGGGGTTATCGGCCCACAGACTGTGACCGCGACCAAAGCTGCCTATGCGGCGGGGCCGGGGCATTTGGCCGATGCTTATGGGATTGCCCGGCGGAACTATTACTACCGGTTGGGCGACGCCCGACCGCAAAGCCGAAAATATGCGCGCCGGCGTGATGGCGGCAAGGGTGGATGGATCAGGCGGGCCGAAGAGTTCATCTCGGCCCGCTACCATCTGAGCGATCAGGAGCACAGGGTGAGGGTTCAGGCATGGGGATGATCGGGGCGTTTCTGAACGTGCTGTTTGGCGGCGGGCGGAATGTGGTGGTCGAGACCGCCGAGGTGTTTCGGGAAAACGCAGAGGCCGGGGCCGACCGCGGCGCAGTATTGCGAGAGCAGGCCCTGCAACAATTCGCGGCCGAATTTGCCCGCGCGCAGAAAGGCCCATTTGATCGGTTTATGGATGGTCTTAACCGGGTGCCGCGCCCGGCGATGGCGCTGGGGGTGATCGGGCTTTTGATCGCGGCAATGGCTGACCCGGTGTGGTTCGCGGCCCGGATGCAAGGCCTGGTTTTAGTGCCCGAACCCCTGTGGTGGCTGCTGGGCATTGTGGTGTCCTTTTATTTCGGTGCGCGCCACCAGGCCAAGGGGATGGAGTTTCAGCAATCGCTGGCAGTGACGATGGCGCGGGTGCCCGGGGTGGTGGATAACTTGCAGGCGCTGGAGCAGGTCGAAGAGCCAAATCGCATTGACCGGAACGCCGCACTTGAAGACTGGCGCAAAAGCGCTGGTGGTTAGGTTGACGCCTTTGGCGGGCGTATTGAGAGCAAAAGAAACAAAGGGTTTATCTGGCTTCCTTTCGCCTGAAATACCTCGGGGGTGAGCAGGCCTGCCTGCGAGGGGGCAGCGCCCCCTCTTTTTCTTCTGAACTGGTTGTGACAATCTGCACCATCGGAACTTACCGATTGCAGTGGTGGATCGTCTGCTTCCTTCCTATATTTGATCCATGATTATTGAGTTGGGACATTTCGCGCTGATCCTCGCCTTCATGGTGGCGATTGTGCAGGCCGTGGTGCCGATGATTGGGGCCACGCGGGGTTGGCGTGGCTGGATGGCCGTGGCAGAACCTGCGGCCAATGCGCAGTTTCTGCTGATCGGGTTTTCCTTTGCGGCCCTGACCTACGGCTTTGTGACGTCAGATTTTTCATTGGAGCTTGTCGTCAAAAACTCGCACACCCTGAAACCGATGCTCTATAAAATTTCGGGCGTGTGGGGCAACCATGAGGGCTCGATGCTGCTATGGGTGTTGATCCTGGCGCTGTTTGGGGCCTCTGCCGCGTGGTTCGGTCAGGGGTTGCCGGATGATCTGCGTGCCCGGGTGCTGTCGGTGCAGGCGGCCATTGGCGTTGCATTTCTGGCCTTTATCCTGTTCACCTCTAACCCGTTTTTGCGCCTGGATGTGCCGCCGATGAACGGGCAGGATTTGAACCCGTTGTTGCAGGATCCCGGTTTGGCCTTTCATCCGCCGTTTTTGTATCTGGGCTATGTGGGGCTGTCGATGGCGTTCAGCTTTGCCGTTGCGGCGCTGATCGGTGGGCGGGTGGATGCCGCCTGGGGGCGCTGGGTGCGTCCCTGGACGCTGGCCGCCTGGCTGTTTCTGACCATCGGTATCGCACTGGGATCGTGGTGGGCCTATTACGAGTTGGGTTGGGGCGGTTTCTGGTTCTGGGACCCTGTGGAAAATGCCTCTTTCATGCCATGGATTTTGGCAGCGGCGCTTTTGCATTCCGCTATTGTGGTGGAAAAACGAGAAAGTCTGAAAAGCTGGACGATCCTTTTGGCGATCCTTGCTTTTGGCTTTTCCCTGATTGGGACCTTCATTGTGCGTTCGGGGGTTTTGACCTCTGTCCATGCCTTTGCCAATGACCCTGAACGGGGCGTGTTTATCCTGATCATTCTTGCTGTCTTTATGGGCGGCGCGCTGAGCCTTTTTGCCGCCCGGGCCGGATCGTTGGAGGCCAAGGGCGTTTTTTCCATGGTCAGCCGGGAAAGCGCGCTGGTTTTAAACAATATATTGCTGGCTGTGTCTGCCTTGGTGGTGTTTGTGGGCACCGTCTGGCCGTTGGTGTCAGATATGCTTTTTGATCGGCCATTGTCGGTTGGGCCGCCATTCTTTAACGCGGCCTTCACGCCGTTTATGGTGGCCTTGGCGGTGGTTTTGCCGGTGGGTGCGGTGTTGCCCTGGAAACGCGCGCGGCTGGGAAAGGCGATCTATTCCATGCGCTATGTGCTGGGGTTGGCCGTGGCGATCGCGCTTTTGGTTTGGGCGATGGCCGCCAACAAAAGTGCCATGGCGCCGGTCGGGCTGTTTCTGGGCAGTTGGATGATCCTTGGAGCCGTGGCCGATCTATGGCAGCGATCCGGGCGCAAGGGCATAGCAGATCGCCTGCGTCGGGTGTTGCGCCTGCCGCGGGCCGATTGGGGCAAAGCGCTGGCGCATTCCGGGCTTGGGATCACCTTTATCGGCATTGCCGGGCTGATGGCCTGGGAGGTTGAGGATATCCGCGTGGCAAAACCGGGCGAGGCATTCAACGTGGCCGGGTTTGAGATCACCCTGATCGGGGTGGAGGAAGTGCGCGGGCCAAACTATTTCAGCACGCAGGCAGAGATGGTTGTGGCCAAAGACGGGCGTGAGGTTTCACGCCTCTTTCCGGAAAAGCGGGTCTATCCGGTGGCCGGGATGCCAACGACAGAGGCCGCGATTGATAACGGGATCATGCGCGATATCTATCTGGTCATCGGTGACGCGCAGGCGGATGGCGGTTGGGCGGTTCGGACTTATATCAAGCCCTTTGCCAACTGGATTTGGGCCGGTAGCATCATCATGGCGTTGGGTGGGCTGATCAGCCTGACGGATCGCCGTTACCGGGTGGCATCGGGCGCGCGCAAAGGCTCTGGGTCTGTGGTCGCGGCGGAGTAGGTGATGATCAGGTTATTCCTTCTCCTCTTCATGTATTTCGCATTGCCAGCCCATGCGGTTGAACCGGATGAAATGCTGGCCAACCCAGCGCTGGAGGCACGCGCGCAGGCCTTGGACGAGGATATCCGCTGTGTTCAGTGCCAGTCGGAAAACATTGCGTCCTCCAATGCCGACTGGGCGCGGGATGCGCGGCTGATCGTGCGTGAATTGATCGTGGATGGCCGGTCAGACGTAGAGATCATGACCTTTTTTGTCGAACGCTATGGCGAACGAGTGATGATGAACCCGCGCAAGGACGGGGCGAATATGGTGCTGTGGCTGGCAGGGCCTGCAATGCTGATCCTGGCACTGATGATTGGTGCAGGATATCTGCGCCGTCGTCGGGTGGCAGAGGCACCAAAGCCGCTGAGCGCCAAAGAAGCGGCGCGGTTGAAGGAAATTCTGGAAGAGTGACGGCGGGTTTGGCTTTCGCTTGGCCTCAAGAACGCTAGAGTGCGCGCACAGATATTCAAAGAGGCATTTATGGACTATCAAACAATCCGGCTGACCACGCGTGAGGATATTGCGGTTCTGACGCTCAACCGTCCAGAATCGAAAAACGCGCTGAACACGCAGATGCGGGCAGAAATTACCCATGCCATGCGCGCGGCGGCGAAAACGGCGCGGGTTATTGTGATCACCGGTACGGCCGGCGCGTTTTGTTCCGGACAGGATTTGGGCGGCGGGCGCAATGTGGCGCATATGGACCTGCAGCGTACATTGCGTGATGAATATCTGCCGATGCTGATGTCGATTGTTGATTGCCCGGTGCCTGTTATTGCAGCGGTCAACGGCGTGGCCGCCGGGGCCGGGGCCAATCTGGCCTTGGCCTGTGACGTGGTGATTGCGACCCAATCGGCCAAATTCCACCAGCCATTTACCAAGATCGGGTTGATCCCCGGGGCGGGTGGCACCTATTGGCCGCCGCGGATGATGGGCATGGCCAAGGCGATGGGTGCAGCGCTGTTTGCTGAACCGATCACCGCTCAGCAAGCCAGCGATTGGGGTCTGATCTGGGAGGCTGTCGCTGACGACGCGTTTGAGGATCACTGGCACGCTCGTGCCCGCAGCCTGTCAACCGGGCCGACCGTCGCCTACACCCATTTGAAAGAGGCCATGCGTGCCAGTTTTGACAATACGCTGGAAGAGCAGTTTGCCCTGGAGGCCCGCCTGCAAGGTGCCTGTGGTCAGACCCGCGATTTCCAAGAGGGCGTCGTGGCGTTTTTGGAAAAACGCAAGGCGGAGTATGAGGGGCGGTAGGCAAGTGCGTGCATCCTTGCCGACAGCGAAATTGTTTGGCAGGATCATCGCATGTCACAGCAATGGCAAAGAGCAATTGGCTGGATCCTGTGCTGTTTCGGCTTTCTGGTAACGCTGATCGGTGTCTGGGCCGTTGGTGGCTATATCTGGGGCGTCATATCGGTTCTGGATGAGCCAGACAGATCCTGGATGTTCTGGGGGCTTGCCATTTTGTTCATAGGTCTCGCGGGCCTTGGTCTGGGAGTTGGATTGATCATGGCGGGCCGATCATTGATCAAGAGAAGCAAAGTCTAATCTGGCTGTCTTAACCGTTCCGCCATCACATCAAATCCATATATCTCTGCCAGTTCCAGTGGCGTCCTTCCGTTTCTATCGGTTAGGGTCCGGTCAGCACCGGCAGTCAGGAGCGCATCCAGCACTGCCTGATGATCCGGGCCGCCATCGCCCAAGACCACTGCCTCTATCACTGCGGTCCAGTGCAGATTGTTGATGTGATCAAGAGGCGCGCCTGCTGCAATCAGGCGGCGCACGACCTCCACATGGCCCAGATGGGCGGCGGCGATCAGGGCTGTTCCATCATAGGGGCTGGTCGTCAAACCGGGATCATTGCCAAGCTCTATCGCAAGTGACATGAGCTCCGGGTCATTATCGACGGCGGCGATGGTGACGATGTCATAGGCCTGAAACTCCAACGCATTCATATCGGCTCCATGTTCGGCAAGCGCGCGTAGGGCGTCATCTTGTGAAGCATAGGCCGCGACATGGGCGGGCGTGCGGCCACGGGGGTCGCGGGCGTTCACATCAGCGCCCTCGGCCACCAATTGCCGGATCGTCTCTACATCGCCGTCAATTGCGGCCCGAAACAAGCCGTCATAGGCGAGAGCCTCATTGGTGGAAGGTGGGGTTTGGGCGGCGGCCAGTGGAGCAATCAAGTAAAGGAAAAGAACAACAAGAAGACGAGACATGGGATAGTCCTGTTTTGGGGTTTGGCGCGAGTATAGCGCGTGGTCGCCAAATCAGCGACAATTCACGTCCCTTCTGCTAGTGTTCAGGCAACAATCAGGAGAGACCCGTGCCAGATCACAGCAATTTGCCGCAGATGAACGGCCACCTGATGACCTGTGGTGGAGGGTTTGAAACCTGGATGCAATATGTGGACGGGTTCGAGCTGCGCCATTTTTGTGCGTTTGAGTTGCTGAATGACAAGCGTGGTGTTGCCTGTTTGACTGACTATTTCCGCAAAATTGTCGAGGCGTCGGTGGCCAAAGGGTTTGGCGTGATCAATGAGGGGCTGCATTATCGGGCCAGCCGGGATTGGGGCGAATTGATCGGGTTTTCACGCAGTGCATTGGAAGAGATCAACATCCGCGGCATCGAATTCCATCGCGATCTGGCACGAGAATATGACAGCCCGGACACACCGATGCGGGTGGGTGGCGTGATTGGGCCACGCGGCGACGCCTATAATGTTGGGCGCACCCCTGATGCGGCAGAGGCAGAGGATTATCATGCTGAGCAGATCGCGACATTTAAGAAGGCTGGCGCCGATCAGGTCAGTGCCTTGACCTTTTCAAGTGTACAGGAGGTCATCGGACTATCTCGCGCAGCAAAGGGGTTAGAGATGCCGGTGGTGATTTCGTTCTTTGTGGCGCGCGGCGGGCGGCTGAATGGCGGCGAAACATTGGAAGAGGCGATCGCAGCGGTGGATGAAGCTACAGGGAATGCGCCCGCCTATTACATGGTTAACTGCACCCATCCCACTGAATTTGCCCCGGCGCTGACCGATGGAGAATGGACCCGTCGGTTGGGTGGTTTCATGCCCAATGCTGTGGCGATGGAAACACTGTCGCTGTGCAAACTGGGTCATCTGGAGGATGGCGATCCAGAGGAACTGGGCGGGCAGATGGCCGACATTGCACGCCGTTTCCCGCATATCAATGTCTGGGGCGGGTGCTGTGGCACCGACGGGCGCCATATCGGCGAAATCAGCCGTCAGGTGGGGGATGTGCGGCGGGGGCATTAGAAAACGCCAGATCGGACGCTGTACCGTGTCTGGTGTTTTTTTGATCAAGAACTGGAAGCGGCTTCGAGGAGTTCAACCTCGACAAAGGCGCATTCGAAGTCGTTTCCGTTGATGACATCGTGTTCAACGCCAATTTCCCGAAAGTAGGGAACGCCGGATTTCATTTCGGCGCGCGTGCGTTCCCCATTGCCAAGATCGATTTCCAAAATGCCATCAAATTGTGGAATGACGATGTAGTCATAGGCGTGTCGGTGCCAGCCTGTGTTGTCGCCTTGTTTCTTGAAACGCCACTCTGCGACTTTCACGCGTTGGTTTTCAATCATGAAGGTCGGAATTGCCGATCCTGTATTGTCACACATCTAAATATCCTACCCTGTGGTTTTGAAATGATATCAGATGCTTTGAGCAGCAATAGCGCCACTTTGGTGTGATCGCTAAGACCAAGCGAATGAGCCAACAGCATATAAAAAAAGCCGCGCTGTTGGGCGCGGCTTTCAAATATTCAGGTCGGGGATGTACGGCGGGGGATCGATAACTCAGCGCAGAAACCTGCTAGACAATACAGCCAATACGTGTGTTAATTTCAGCACAATACCAGCAAAAGTCATTGCAGTGTGAATGTGGCCAAAAATTTGCCGCGAAATTTCTTATGGTGCGACTTGCCTGAACGGGCGCATTTGAAAACACAAAAAGGTTGCAGAGGATTTCATGAAAAAAGCGATTATCGGTTTGTCTTTGTTGGTGTTGTCGGGGTGCAGTCTGACATATGCACAAAACGCAAGTGAACTGCGTGCAAATGCTGGAGGTGGAGGTCTCATCAGCATTACGTCGAGAAGTTTTGTTGTGGACCGAAGTTTTTCTTCGGTTGTGTCGGTTCTGCGCCGTATGTCGTCACAGTGCTATAATCATACCAAACAGGCCCAGCATGTGTATCGTGCGGGTGCGTACGGGCCGCAAAGTTTTGCGACAAGATATCAATATAGTAGCCGCGTGACGGTGAGTGGAGGTACGGCCGCGCTGCCAGTTCGCGTGAAACAGTTGAACAATAGTCTTGGCAATGCGATGGCAAAGCAGCCTGAGAATGGCTTCATCGGCATTCTGTTGGATGCAAAGCGTGTCAACAGCGGGACACAGGTTACCTATTATGGGCCGAATATTGGGATGAGAAAGCAGAGTGAATTGCTGCAGGAAGCGTTCCAAGAGGGCCGGGTCGAATGCGCCCATTACAATTGACGCGGTTTGTCTATGGCCTGAGTGTTGCCGTTGCTCTGGCAGGATGTTTGGGCGGTGCGCAACCATATATATCGCATAGCCGGGACAATCTGACCGTTGGTGTAGAGACAGTAGACGCCGCTGTGTTTCGGAGTCGTAGCACAGACATTGCGGTATTGTACGAATCTGAGCCGTGCCATTTTGATTATTCAGGTACGATTTACATGGGGCAGGAAGCATCCCGACACGGGCTGGAAACAGGCAGGCGGGTTGCGTTGCGATTCAATTTCCATGACGCGGGGGGGCTGCTGTCATATGGGGCGTCATACATCCAGCGAACCGGTGTTTTCATAGTGCAGCCCGGGCGCAATTACAGTGTTGACATGATTTACGTGGATGAGGGTGCGAATGTGATATTTCGAGAAAATGGCCGGGTGCGAGAATTGCCATCCTATGAGGCTGTATGTAGCAGTTAACTAAAAAAAGCCGCGCAGGAGCTGCGCGGCTTTTATGTTCGTTTTGCGGTGAAGATTACTCTTCTTCGCTGGCTTCTTCTTCGACTGCTTCGGCCAGGTCTTCGTCGTCGTTGGTTGCAGCGCCGATATCGTCGAACAGTTCGGCGATTTCAAACTCTGCTGCAGCTTCTTCTTCTGCGGCCAGTTCCTGGATGGATTTACCAGAAGCTTGCAGTTCTGCCTCTTCCGGGGAACGGGCGACGTTCAGTTCGATCTGGGCGTCTACTTCGGGGTGCAGATTGACGATCACACCGTGCAGGCCCAGGGCCTTGATCGGCGCAGACAGAACGATCTGGCTGCGAGAGATGGTGAAGCCAGACTCGGTTGCCGCTTCGGCTGCGTCACGTGTCGACACAGAGCCATAAAGCGAACCGCCATCGGAAGCCGCGCGAATCACAACGAATTGCTGACCGTTCAGCTTTTCGGCCATGGCTACGGCTTCTTTTTTGGTTTCCAGGTTGTCAGCTTCCAGCTGTGCTTTCTGTGCTTCAAACGCTGCAATGTTCGCCTTGGAGGCGGTCAGAGCTTTGCGCTGCGGTAGCAGGAAGTTACGAGCGTAACCGGGTTTCACATCGACGACTTCGCCCATCTGGCCCAGTTTGGCAACGCGTTCAAGAAGGATAACTTGCATGTCAGGTTCTCCTTATTTCACAGCGTAGGGCAGCAGGGCGAGGAAGCGGGCGCGTTTGATGGCACGGGCCAGTTCACGCTGCTTTTTCGCAGAGACTGCGGTGATGCGGGACGGCACGATTTTGCCACGCTCAGAGATGTAGCGTTGCAGTGTGCGTGTGTCTTTGTAGTCGATTTTGGGTGCGTTCTCACCAGAGAATGGGCAAACCTTACGACGGCGGAAAAATGGTTTAGATGCCATGATTTACAATCCTTTCCTAAACCAAATTAGCGACGTTCGCGGCGGTCGCCACGGTCGCCACGGTCATCACGTTTCTGCATTTGAACAGACGGGCCTTCGGCGTGGTCGTCGACCTTGATGGTCAGAATACGCATCACGTCATCATGCAGGCGCATCAGGCGTTCCATTTCCTGAATGGCCGGTGCCGGGGCATCGGATTTCAGGAAGGCATAGTGGCCTTTGCGGTTCTTGTTGATCTTGTAGGCCATGGTTTTGACGCCCCAGTATTCCTGGTCGACGACTTTACCACCATTGTCTGCAAGGACTGTGCCGAAATGTTCAATCAGACCTTCGGCTTGCGTGTTGGACAAGTCCTGACGCGAGATAAAAACATGCTCGTAAAGTGGCATGTGCTCTCCATTCATTTTCAAGCGCGTTTCAAAGGGCGGGCTGACCTTCTGCTCCCACCCACGAGAGACCGCGCGGTTCATACGAATCCGCAGAAGGACGGGGCCTTATAGGGGGGACCGTAAATTGATGCAAGCCTGCCCAAAAATGGCCACCTTCGCCGGTGATAAAGAAGGCGGGGATAACGAAGTAGAGCAAGCATGACTCTGAACGCACGATTTCCAGAACTGGAACAAGACATCGCCGCCGAGGTGGCGCTAAACACGCGCGTCGATGACACTTACTGGGGCTATGTCTTGCGCACCGAGGCCAATCCCGGATTTGTAATAATGATGATACAAGCGATTGCCGGGACAATCGGTATCCTGTTCATCCTTGCGACGCTTGCATTTTGGTTGTTGCCGGGGGCGATGCTGAGCGGCGATGTGATGGTGTTGAAACTGGTCGCATCGGGACTGTGTCTGGTGTTGGGTGGTATTTTGCTGCGCTACGCCTCTTCGGGGGCGCAGCCGGAACTGCATATTGATCAATCACGCTGCGAAGTCCGTGTTGTGACACGCAATGGGCGCGGGCGCACACGAATGGTCGGGCGCTATGCATTTGAAGACATCACCAATGTCCGGGTCCGGCCTGATGGTGAGAATGATGTGATGGGGCTATTGCTGTTGGAATTGGGCAGCCCGGAGGATGTAATCTTGGCGGCGCGCGCACCAGAACATCAACTAAGTATTTTGCGCCGCCGGATCGCCCGCGATCTGCGTCAAAGCAAACCGATGAAACCACGCCGGATTTTCCGACAGGTCAGCCGCCTGCACAAACCTGCAATTCTGGGCAACAAAACGGTTTCATCTGATCCTGATGCGGATGCCTTTCTGGAAGCTGATATTGATTGGAGCAAGGTGATGGGGGATTAAAAACCTCCCTGAAACTTTGCCTGAATTGCGTTCAGCAGGTCGAATTCATTGAAAATAGACGCCTCATGATTGCGCCCGCGCATTTGGCGGGGTATCTGCGATATAAGCAGAACAAAAAGGAGGGGGCATGACCCGCGCATTCGTATTTCCCGGACAAGGTGCACAAACCATAGGCATGGGTAAGGCATTGGCCGACGCCTATCCCGCAGCACAGGCGGTGTTTGATGAGGTTGACGAGGCGCTTGGAGAAAAGCTGTCTGCCTTGATTTGGGAAGGCGATATTGCCGATCTGACCCTGACGCAGAATGCCCAACCGGCACTGATGGCGACGTCATTGGCCGCAATGCGGGCGCTGGAGGCGGAAGGCATAGATGTCAATTCCGCCGCCTTTGTTGCCGGGCATAGTTTGGGCGAATATTCGGCGCTGGCCGCGGCTGGGGCGCTAAGCGTTGCCGATACGGCGCGCCTGTTGCGCATTCGTGGCAAGGCGATGCAAGAGGCCGTGCCCGTGGGTGTGGGCGCTATGGCGGCGCTCTTGGGGCTTGATTTTGACGGAGCATCTGAGGTCGCTGCAGAGGCCGCACAGGGGCAGGTGTGCCAAGCCGCCAATGACAATGATCCGGGGCAGGTGGTTGTATCGGGCCACAAGGAGGCCGTAGAGCGCGCGCTGGACATAGCTAAGGAAAAGGGTGCCAAACGGGCGTTGTTGCTGCCGGTTTCCGCGCCGTTCCATTGCGCGTTGATGGAACCGGCTGCGCAGGTCATGGCGGGCGCGCTGAACGATGTAGAGATTAAGGCCCCCGCTGTGCCTTTGGTGGCGAATGTGCGCGCCTCTGCCGTCAGTGATCCGGCGGAGATCCGGGCGCTGCTGATAGAGCAGGTCACCGGATCGGTGCGCTGGCGCGAATCCGTGGCCTGGATGGCGGGCGAAGGGGTTAGCGAGGCCTGGGAAATCGGTGCGGGTAAGGCGCTGTCAGGCATGATCAAGCGGATCAACCGCGATGTGGCCACCAGGGCCGTGGGCACACCGGATGATGTCGCCGCAGTGTTGGCGGGCTAGGGTTGAACCGGAGGGCCACAAAGCCCGCGGTGGATTTAGGGAAAATGAAGGTTGAACCGGGCGAACCGGGCAAGGAGACGAAAGAATGTTTGATCTGACAGGGAAGACGGCGCTGGTAACCGGGGCTTCTGGTGGGATTGGTGGCGAGATCGCCAAGGCGCTGCACGGGGCGGGTGCGACGGTAGCGCTGTCTGGCACCCGGGTGGAGCCGCTGGAGGCGCTGGCGGCAGAGCTGGGCGACCGCACCCATGTTTTACCTTGTAACTTGTCCGATGCCGAAGCAGTCGAAGCGCTGCCCAAACAGGCGGCAGAAGCGATGGGATCGGTGGATATTCTGGTCAACAATGCAGGGATCACCCGTGACAATCTGTTCATGCGGATGAAGGATGAGGAATGGGACAGCGTGATCAACGTCAACCTGACCTCGACCATGCGGCTGTGCCGGGGCGTGTTGCGCCCGATGATGAAGGCGCGTTGGGGTCGGATCATCAATATCAGCTCGATCGTCGGCACCACAGGCAATCCGGGGCAGGGCAATTATGCTGCGTCCAAGGCCGGGATGATCGGGATGTCAAAGTCGCTGGCCTATGAGGTCGCCAATCGCGGCATCACGGTGAATGCGGTCGCGCCGGGGTTTATCGCCACGGCGATGACCGACAAGCTGACAGATGATCAGAAAGACAAGATCAATGTGCAGATTCCCGCCGCCCGGATGGGCCAGCCGGGGGAAATTGCAGCGGCGGTCCTGTATTTGGCGAGCGCAGAGGCCGGTTATGTGACCGGTAGCACCTTGCATGTGAACGGCGGAATGGCCATGATCTGAGTCGCGAGCAGATGCCAAGCCATCAGGTGAAAACATTTGCCTTGCAGGAATCATGTGCTATAGGCGGCGCAGATTTACCGGTGGCGCGGTTATGGCCGTCGGTTTCCCGCATTAGCGGGAGCAGAGCGGTCTGAACGCAAAAGCGCAGGGCCAAACGGAACGAAAGGCGGGGTTGTCCCGCAAAATTGTGAGGAAGAAACATGAGCGACATCGCAGATCGCGTAAAAAAGATCGTTGTCGAGCACCTGGGTGTTGACGAAGGCAAAATCACCGAAGCTGCCTCTTTCATCGACGATCTGGGCGCAGACAGCCTGGACACCGTTGAGCTGGTAATGGCTTTCGAAGAAGAGTTCGGCATTGAAATCCCAGATGATGCAGCCGAAACCATCCAGACTTTTGGCGACGCTGTAGGCTTCATCAGCAAAGCTTCCTGATTCTGAATCAGATTGCAGATTTTTGAAACGACATCGATCTCGGTGTCGTTTTTTTTTCGTATTTTGCCTTGAGTGAGCGCGGCCTCGCATTTTTAATGCTATAATTGGGCGAGACTGCCCGGAATAATTGTATGAATCCGGATGGAATCACTTCAGATAGGCACTGTCATTTGCCCGGAGGACTAACTTCATGATCATTTTCCCTACGATCGAACTTCAGAACGGTCATTGCGTTACCCTGAATAGGGGCAATGTTGATGAGCCGACAATCTGGCATGTGGATCCGGTAAACACGGCAAAGAAATTTGCTCATGCTGGTGCGGAGTGGATACATGTCACCGACCTGAACGCGGTGGTTGGTGAAACTGCGAACAGCGAACTCGTGCTGGATATTATCCGTCAGGCCGGGGCACCAATCCAGTTGGCTGGCGGGTTCAGAACCATGGAACATATTTCCAAGGCCATGGATTTGGGCATCGGGCGCGTTGTCATCGGGACAGCGGCTGTACGTGATCCGAATTTCGTTAAAGAGGCTGCAAAGCTTTATCCCGACCAGATCGTTCTGGCGGTGGATGTTTATCAGGGCAGCGTGGTGATTGACGGCTGGCGCGCTTCTACCGCTTTTGATCCTGCCAGCTTTGTGCAGGAATTCGCAACGGCGCCTTTGGCGTCGATCCTGGTGACCGACGTTGACAACTACGCCGGTGATTCTGACGGATCTGTCGGAATGATCTCGGCCGTGGCTGGTGCCGCGCGCAGCCCGGTGATTGCTGGCGGTATTGCAGACAGTCTGGACGACATCTCTCGTCTGAAATACGTGCGCAATATTGCTGGTGCCCAGGTGGGACGGGCATTGTTCAACAAATCCATCGCCCTGGAAGAAGCGCTTGCTGTGGCCCGTGCCGAACCTGCGGAAACCGTGGCAGAGTGGATTTAAGCAAGACCCTCGATAATCTGATCAAACCCCTGTGGTCCTGGGACCATGGGGGTTTTTCGTATCATTATGCAGGCGGGCGTGAAGCGGGCTTGCCCATATGCGCCCTGCCGGGGTATCACCAAGGCTAATGGTCGGCATAAGTAGAAAAAGGACTGGGGCATGCGTCGAGTAGTTGTCACTGGATTGGGAATGGTAACACCGCTGGGGGATGGGGTGGATGTCACCTGGAATCGCCTTTTGGACGGGCAGTCGGGTGCCGGAACGATCACCAGGTTTGACCCGGAACGGGTGACAACCAAATATGCCTGCGAAATTCCGATGGGGGACGGGTCTGATGGCACGTTTAACCCAGACGCCTATATGGAGCCCAAGGAACGCCGCAAGGTCGATGATTTCATCCTTTACGGCATGGCCGCGGCCGATCAGGCGGTAAAGGACGCGGGCTGGATGCCCGAGGATGAGGAAAGCCGGTTGCGCACCGGTGTGATGATTGGCTCTGGAATCGGGGGGCTGTCTTCTATCGCCGATACTGCCGTGCTGCTGGCAGAAAAAGGCCCACGCCGGGTGTCGCCGTTTTTCATTCCCGGGGCGCTGATCAATCTGGTCTCTGGCCAGGTGGGAATTCGTTTTGGCTTCAAGGGGCCGAACCACGCGGTTGTGACTGCCTGTTCCACTGGCGCCCATGCCATCGGCGATGCGGCGCGGTTGATTCAGCTGGATGATGCCGATGTGATGATCGCGGGTGGTGCCGAAAGCCCGATTTCCGAGATTGGCATTGCCGGATTCAACGCCTGCAAGGCGCTGTCCACCAAACATGCTGAGGATCCGACAAAGGCGAGCCGTCCCTATTCCGACGATCGCGACGGGTTCGTGATGGGCGAGGGTGCCGGTGTCGTGGTCCTGGAGGAATACGAACATGCCAAAGCGCGCGGTGCAAAGATTTATGCCGAGGTGATCGGTTATGGCCTGTCGGGCGATGCCTATCACATCACCGCCCCGTCTGAGGACGGTGATGGCGGCTTCCGGTCGATGACGGCGGCGTTGAAGCGTGCGGGCGTTGAGCCAGGTGATGTGGATTATATTAACGCGCATGGCACCTCGACTATGGCCGATACGATCGAACTGGGCGCAGTCGAACGCCTGATGGGCGATGCAGCAGCCACCGCGACCATGTCCTCGACCAAGTCATCGATCGGTCACTTGTTGGGGGCTGCGGGAGCTGTCGAGGCGATTTTCTGTGTGCTTGCCATTCGTGATCAGGTGGCTCCGCCGACGCTGAACCTCGATACTCCGGCTGTAGATACCCCGTTGGATCTGGCGCCGAACAAGGCCGTGAAACGTGATATCGACGTGGCGCTGTCCAATTCCTTTGGTTTTGGCGGAACCAATGCCTCTTTGGTACTGCGCCGGGTCGCTGACTGATGTGGAAGTCATTGGCCTCTAACGGGCTGACCTTGCTGGTCGTGCTGGCCTTTGGTGCGGCGGGTGTCATCCTGTGGGGTAAGAACGAATTTAATGCCGAAGGGCCGTTGACGGATCCGATCTGTTTTCGCGTCGGCGGTGAGGTGCGCACCATTGCCGGCGTGACCCGGGCGCTAGAGGCGCGTGGGGCGATTGGCAATGCCTATGTCTTTCGTGCGGGGGCTGAATATACCGGGCGCGATACTTCGCGGCTAAAGGCGGGAAGTTTTCTGATTTCGCCGGGCGCCTCAATGGAAGAAATTATCGCGACTGTCACGGGTAAGGGCAATTCGACCTGCGGGACTGAGGTAAAGTTTCAAATCGGTATCACAAGCAGCCGGATCGAGATCAGTGAGCTGAATCTGGAAAGCAATCGGTACGAAGAGATTGCGCGGTTTGACCCCGCTGGAGATGAGGTGCCAAGCGCCTATTTGGAGCTGCGCCAAGATCCGGATGTACGATACCGGATCAGCATGGCCGAAGGCGTAACCAGTTGGCAGATCGTTGACGCATTGCGTCAGGCGGATTTTCTGACAGGTGAGATCGCAGAGGTTCCTGCGGAGGGTGTGTTGGCGGCCATCAGCGAGGATGTATATGCCGGGGCGGATCGCAATGAGTTGTTGGACAAGATGCAGGTAGAGCAGGCGACGAATCTGGAAACAGCATGGCTGAACCGCGCTGATGGTCTGCCAATTGCTTCGCCGGAGGAGGCGTTGATCTTGGCCTCTATCATCGAAAAGGAAACCGGCCTGCCGGATGAACGGGGGTTTGTGGCCTCTGTCTTTATCAACCGGTTGCGGCAGGGGATGAAGCTGCAGACCGATCCGACGGTGATTTATGGCATCACCAAGGGACAGGGTACACTGGGGCGCGGGTTGCGCCAGAGCGAGCTGCGCCGTGAAACCCCGTGGAACACCTATGTCATTGCAGGGCTTCCACCAACACCGATTGCCAATCCCGGCAAGGCCAGTATCGAGGCGGCATTGAACCCGGCAGAGTCTGATTATCTGTTTTTTGTGGCCGATGGTACAGGCGGTCATGCGTTTGCCGAAACACTGGCAGAGCATAATCGCAATGTCGCCAAATGGCGCGCGATTGAGGCACAGGGATCCGCGAACTGATTGGTTCTGATCCCAATGATCAACTTAACAGAGACCCGCCTTAAGGCGGGTTATTCTTTTTGTGGGTCAGCATGCGATGCGAGCCGGCGAAAGCGATTAAATGCCTGATGATGGAAGTGGGTTCATTGATGGCATTGTGCGTAAGAGTGTGAGTTATTACATATATAAATCATAGTGTTGTAAGGATAGTTAACAATCAATTACAACCATAGAGCGTGTATTGTTAGATGAATTCTCTTGACATTGCGCGCTGGCGCAAGTATACCTTTGGGCAAGCTAGAAGAAGTGGGCAAGCGGCCCCGGGGTGACCCGGTGGTCGCTTTTCTGTTTCGCTCGTGCGGACAGCATGAGAGGCAGGTTGAGAGACCATATGACATCTGAAAAACCCGAAGGGGAGCGGCGGGCGGCCCAAGAAATCCTTGTGGCCGCCATCGCCGAATACGAGCAATCCGTGGGGGAGTTGAGGGAATTGTTGTCACGCGCGAAGCGTGAGAACGGCCATGTGCAGCACAACAGCCGCGAGGTTTTACGGCAGGTGCATGGTGCCTTGCGGGTGGCATTACAGGAAAGGGACAGGCTTGAAGAATGTCGCAAGAAAGACGGTGATGCCGGTCGGGCAAATGAGCTCGACCTTGGCGCCGCACGCGATGAGGTCGGGCGCCGTCTGGCTCGCCTCCGCGCCGCTGGAGATGCAGGAAGCATTTCTGGCGGGGTTGAGTGAGGAGACCCTGCTGGCGCTACCCTATCTGTTCGAGTTCTGGGCGATGGAGCACCAATTGGCGCATGAGGGAGATTGGCGCAGTTGGGTCATCATGGGGGGGCGCGGAGCAGGCAAAACCCGCGCCGGGGCTGAATGGATCAGAACGCAAGTTGAGGGGGCGCGGCCCGGGGATCGGGGACGGGCCTGTCGTGTGGCGCTGATCGGCGAGACCATAGATCAGGTACGAGAGGTGATGATTTTTGGCGAAAGCGGGATCATGGCCTGTTCGCCACCCGATCGCAGGCCTGAGTGGCAGTCGGCACGTCGCCGGTTGCTGTGGCCCAATGGTGCAGTGGCGCAGATATTTTCCGCGTATGAGCCCGAAAGCCTGCGAGGTCCGCAGTTTGATGCAGCCTGGGCTGATGAAATTGCCAAATGGCGCAAGGGGCAGGAGGCTTGGGACATGCTGCAATTTGCCCTGCGTTTGGGGGAGGAGCCGCGCGCCTGTGTGACCACAACGCCTAGAAACGCGCAGGTGTTAAAAGCGATACTGGCCAATCCAAGCACGGTGGTCACAAAGGCCCCGACAGAGGCAAACCGGGCTCATCTTGCGGCCTCTTTCCTAGCCGAGATGCAGGCGCGTTATGGAGACACGCGATTGGGGCGGCAGGAACTGGAAGGAGAGTTGCTGGAAGATACCGAGGGCGCGTTGTGGCGGCGCGCGCGGCTGGAGGCGGCGCGGGTTTCAACCGCGCCCGATCTGGACCGGATTGTCGTCGCGGTGGATCCGCCGGTCACCGGTCGCGGGACGTCGGATGCTTGCGGGATCATCGTTGTGGGGGCGGTGACAAAGGGATCGCCACAAGACTGGCGGGCCTGGGTTTTGCATGATGCTACCGTCAGTGCCGCATCGCCAGATGAATGGGCGCGCGCGGCTATTCGGGCGATGGAGACGTATGGGGCGGATCGGCTCGTCGCCGAAGTTAATCAGGGGGGCGATCTGGTCGAGAGCGTGATCCGGCAGATTGATCCTTTGGTCCCCTACCGGGGCGTTCATGCGTCCAAAGGCAAGGTCGCGCGGGCCGAGCCGGTCGCGGCCTTGTATGAGCAGGGGCGTGTTGGTCATTTATCGGGTTTGTCCCAGTTGGAAGACCAGATGTGCCTGATGAGCCTGCAGGGGTTTCAGGGAGCAGGAAGTCCGGATCGGGTCGATGCTTTGGTTTGGGCGTTGCACGAATTGATCATCGCTCCGGCGGCGAAATGGCGGCGACCGGGCGTGCGCGCCTTGTGAGGGTATCGCTGCGCGGCGATATAGCGCCTCCGGCGGGAGTATTTAGAGCAAAATGAAACAGGGCCCGGTTTGCCGGAAGGGCGGAGCTATGGCTGAACGAGGAGTGGCATATGTTCGATTTTTTGAAGAAGAGCGGGGGTGAGTTGCCGGAGGTGAAAGCCTCTGCCGCGGGGCCGGTGATTGCTTATCATTCAGGTGGTCGCGTCGCGTGGTCGGCGCGCGATACGGTGTCGTTGACCAAGGCAGGCTTTGCAGCCAATCCGATCGGATTTAGGGCAGTAAAGCTGATCGCGGAGGCCGCTGCAGCTGTGCCCCTGGCCGTGCAAGATCAGGGGCAGCGGTATGAGGTTCACCCGCTCGCGGCGTTGATCCGGCGCCCAAACGGGGCGCAGGGTCGGGCGGAGTTGTTTGAAGCGCTTTATGGGCAGTTGCTGTTGTCCGGGAATGGCTATCTGGAGGCCGTACAAGGAGAGGCGGGGTTGCCGCTGGAACTGCACGTGCTGCGGTCGGACCGGATGCATGTGGTGCCGGGGGCAGACGGGTGGCCGGTGGCCTATGAATACCGTGTTGGTGGGCGTAAGCATCGGTTCGATGTGGCTGGGGAACAGCCGTTGGTCTGTCACATCAAAACCTTCCATCCGCAGGATGATCACTATGGGTTGTCGCCCTTGCAGGCGGCAGCGAACGCGGTGGATGTGCATAATGCGGCCTCGCGCTGGTCGAAATCGTTGTTGGACAATGCGGCGCGGCCGTCAGGGGCGATTGTTTATCACGGGGCGGATGGGCAATCGCAGTTGACGTCGGATCAATATGACAGACTGCAAAATGAAATGGCGGCGCATCATCAGGGGGCGGCAAATGCCGGGCGACCCATGCTGTTGGAAGGCGGACTGGATTGGAAGCCAATGGGGTTCAGCCCGTCGGACATGGAATTTCAGAAAACCAAAGAGTCGGCGGCGCGAGAGATTGCCATCGCCTTTGGCGTGCCTCCAATGCTGTTAGGCATCCCCGGCGATGCAACCTATGCCAACTATCAGGAGGCGAATCGCGCCTTTTACCGGCTGACGGTGCTGCCATTGGTCAGCAAGGTGGCGGCGAGTGTGTCGGATTGGCTGATGCGTTTTCATGGCGAAGCAGTTGGGTTGCGTCCGGATTTGGATCAGGTGCCTGCATTGGCCACGGAGCGTGAAGCGCAGTGGCGGCGAGTTGCTACGGCGGATTTTCTGAGCGAGGCCGAGAAACGCGCGCTGTTGGGACTGCCTGCGCGTGCGGATGATGTATGAGCGATCCGGTGAAGGAAGGCCATCGCAGCGGATCGCGGTTCCTTTATGACAGCTTTGATGCGGCGGCGGCCCGGATTGAGGCCAACGAACGTGTTGTTCAGGTGCAATTTACGGTTTTAGATCAACGTCTTGATCGAATTGAGGCAGTTATGGAGCGGCTGGAACGGCGGCTTTGGTTGACGGTGTATGGCGTTGTCGGGGTGATCCTTGCGCAGGGTGTGGCGACGCTGATTGAAACGGCACCGTAGAAGAAAGGTAGGAGAGTTGGAAAACTATCAAGAACATCGGCTGGAGGTGAAATTCTGTCGTCTGGAGGAAGGCGTGCAGATCACTGATGGTAGCCGGATTGAGGGCTATGCGAGCCTGTTTGGTAAAGGCGATCAGGGCGGTGATGTGGTGCAGCCGGGAGCCTATGCCAAATCACTGGCGGGGCTGAAAACAGCTGGGCGGCAGGTAAAGATGTTGTGGCAGCATGATCCGGGCCAACCCATCGGGATTTGGGACGAGGTTCGGGAGGATGCGAAAGGTCTTTACGTCAAAGGCCGCATTCTGACCGAGTTGGAAAAAGGGCGAGAGGCCGCCGCGCTGATCGGGGCGGGGGCGATTGACGGGTTGTCGATCGGATACCGCACGAAAACGGCCTCTCGCGATGGTCATGGGCGCAGGCTCTTGACGGAACTGGAGCTTTGGGAGGTGTCGCTGGTGACATTCCCGATGCTGCCGGAGGCACGGATCGCCGCCAAGGGTGAAGCGTCTGATGGCGATCTGATGCTGGAATTGGCGCAGGTCTTTGACGAGGCGCGCCAGGCACTGGCCCGCTGACGCGCGCCACATAACTGACAGGAACGAAGATGAAAGAAACCGAGACGAAGGCTCGGGGCGTGGGGATTGTTGTGCCTGCGGACCCGTCACCGGTGGCGGAGGTCAAGACCGCGCTGACCGGATTAATCAATGATATCAACGCAAAGCTAAACAAACAGGATGAAAAACTGACTATGTTTGAACGCAAGACCATCACTGCCGCACGCCCGGCACTATCGACCACTGCCGAAAACAACGCCCCGCATCAAAAGGCCTTTGCCGCCTATCTGCGCTCTGGCGATGATGATGCGTTGCGGGGGCTGGAAATGGAGGGCAAGGCCATGTCCACATCGGTGTCTGCCGATGGTGGATTTCTGGTAGACCCGGAAACAGCGGAAACCATCAAGGGTGTTCTATTTGGCACATCGTCGTTGCGATCGGTTGCCAATGTGGTGAATGTCGAGGCGACGTCGTTTGACGTGCTGGTTGATCACACGGAAATGGGTGCAGGCTGGGCAACGGAGGCAGGCCCCTCAACAGAAACCGGTACGCCGCAGTTTGACCGGATCACCATCCCACTGCATGAATTGAGCGCCTTGCCCAAAGCCTCGCAGCGTCTGCTGGATGATGCGGCGTTTGATATCGAGGGCTGGCTGGCCAAACGCATCGCCGACAAGTTTGCACGGGCGGAGGCCGCGGCTTTTGTTGCTGGTGATGGTGTGGACAAACCCAAAGGGTTCCTGACCCATGCGACTGTGGCTGATGACAGTTGGACCTGGGGCAATCTGGGCTATATCGCAACCGGCGTGGATGGCGATTTCTCGGGCGCCTCCCCTTGTGATGCGGTTGTCGATCTGGTCTATGCGCTGGGCGCTGAATATCGCGCCAATGCGAGCTTCGTGATGAATTCGAAAACCGCCGGCGCCGTTCGCAAGATGAAGGATGCGGATGGCCGGTTCTTGTGGTCTGATGGTCTGGCAGCCGGGGAGCCTGCGCGTCTGATGGGCTATCCGGTACTGATCGCCGAGGATATGCCGGATATTGCCAGCAATGCCCATGCAATTGCCTTTGGTGATTTCGGCTCTGGCTACACGATTGCCGAACGTCCTGATCTGCGGGTTTTGCGTGATCCGTTCTCTGCCAAGCCGCATGTTCTGTTCTACGCGACCAAGCGCGTCGGTGGCGATGTCAGCGATTTTGCGGCAATCAAGCTGTTGAAATTCGCGGTCAGCTAATTCGCTGAACGTGGCGGGTCGTGGGAACACGGCCCGTCTGGGCGCATGCCGGCATCCCTTGTCGTCTAGCTGTTTCCCTCCGTCCGAGCGGCCGGGACGGGATGCGCCCGGTATTTGGCGGAGGGCGGAATAGCGGGAGATTTCCATGATATTGAATGAACAGAGCACGGTTCCTGTCTCTGCCCTGCCGCTGGCGGAGTTCAGGGAGCATTTGAAGCTGGGATCTGGCTTTGCCGACGACGGAGCACAGGATGGGTTGCTGGAACGTATGTTTCGCGCGGCCATGTCGGCGATTGAGGCTCGAACAGGTAAAATCCTGGTGTCGCGGGAATTCATGTGGGTGATTGATGCCTGGCGTGATGAGCAGGAGCAAGCTTTGCCCGTGGCACCGGTAACGGCGATCACCTCTTTCAAGCTTGTGTCCCCAAACGGGGTGGAGGCCGTGGTGGCGGCGGAGCGCTATGCGCTGATGACAGATACGCACCGGCCCAAAGTGTTGGCGACGGCGGCCGCATTGCCGGATATTCCTTTTGCCGGGTTGGCAGAGATCAAGATGCAGTCGGGATTTGGCGCCGACTGGGCTTCGGTGCCGCATGATCTGGCCCAAGCAGTGTTCCTGTTGGCAGCGCATTACTATGAGGTGCGCGCCGAAGGGGATTTGCCCGGCATTCGCGGGTTGATGCCCACAGGGGTCAGCGCCTTGATCCAGCGCTACAAAACAGTACGCCTGCTGGGTGGCCGCGCATGAGACGACCCGAACTAACGCGCAAGCTGGTGCTGGAAGAGGCGCAGCGCGTACCGGATGGTGCGGGTGGGTTCACCCAAAACTGGATTGCATTGGGATCGTTATGGGCTGAAGTCCGGGCCGGGTCCGGGCGCGAGCAGGCGCAGGATTTGTCGACGGTGTCGCAACAGATGCTGAAGATTACCGTGCGGGCGACACCAGTGGGGGTGCCCTCTCGTCCAAGGCCGGATCAACGATTTCGTGAGGGTGGGCGGATATTCCACATCCTGTCGGTGACAGAAGCTGATCCATGCGGCCGGTTTCTGACATGTCGGGCCAGAGAGGAGCGTATCGCATGAGCTATGCAGTTTCTTCAGCCCTGCAGACCGCGATCTATCAGCATCTGGTGCAAGATGCAGCGTTGGTGGCGTTGGTGGGTGCGCATGTATATGACACGCTTCCGTCAGGGGAGATACCGGGCACTTACGTTAGCCTTGGCCCCGAAGATGTACGTGACAAATCGGATGGTTCCGGCAGTGGGTCAGAACATTTGTTCACCATCAACGTGATCAGTGACGCGGCGGGGTTTAGCAATGCCAAATCTGTAGCCGGGGCCGTATCAGATGCGTTGATAGACGTCGATCTGACACTTGCCCGTGGCACGCTTGTCTACCTGAAATTTGACCGGGCTACGGCCCGTCGTGTCGGAACAGGAGCGGTCCGGCGCATTGATCTGAGATTCCGCGCTCGCGTGGATGACCACCCAATTCCATAGGAGAAAACACAATGGTTGCCCAAAACGGCAAAGACCTGTTGATCAAGCTGGACCAGACCGGCAGCGGATCGTTTCAAACCATCGCTGGGCTTCGCGCTACGCGCATCAGCTTTAACGCCGAGGCAGTGGATGTCACAAACCTGGAGAGCCAGGGGGGCTGGCGTGAATTGCTATCGGGGGCGGGGGTGAAATCGGCCTCCGTTTCTGGCTCCGGCGTTTTCAAGGATGCCACGACGGATGAACGCGCGCGCCAGATATTCTTTGACGGTGAAGTGCCTGATTTTCAGGTAATTATCCCGGATTTCGGCATCGTTGAAGGGCCGTTCATGATCACCTCTGTCGAATACGCGGGCTCGCATAACGGCGAAGCGACCTATGAATTGTCGCTGGCCTCTGCTGGGGCGCTGACATTCACGGCGATCTGAGTATGGCAAATCCTTGGAGGGGAGAGGTCAGCCTGACTATCGATGGCGAGGCGCATGTGTGCAGATTGACACTTGGGGCTCTGGCGGAGCTAGAGGCATCTCTGGGCGCTGATACTTTGGTCGCCCTGGTGGAGAGGTTCGAGGCAGAAGCCTTCAGCGCGCGAGACGTTATGGCCTTGCTGCTGGCCGGGCTGAAGGGCGGCGGTTGGCAAGGTCAGGCCTCTGATCTGCTGGTGGCAGACATTGCGGGTGGGCCGTTGCAGGCCGCGCGGGTGGCGGCGCGGCTATTGACCTGTGCCTTTGTGCTTCCCGAGGCGGCAGATGCCGCGGATTGATTGGGCCCTGTTGTTGAAAGCGGGTCTGCACAGGGCGGGTCTGCGGCCGGCTGAGTTTTGGGCGCTAACCCCGGCTGAACTGATGCTGATCTTGGGGCGCGATCACGCAAAGCCTATGCAACGCGCCGGGTTGGAGGCGTTGCTGAAAGCATTCCCCGACACAATAGGAGGGCAATCCGAATGACGGATGACGATAAACTTGGGGCATTCGAGAACGAATTAGACGCGCTGCAGGATGTCATGGGGCAAGCGACCGATTTGACCAGTGCGTTTAAAATGGAACTGGCCCGTACCCAGACTGCAATTGATGGAACAACCAGCGAAATGCGAAAATTGTCTTCGGCGACGAGCCAGGGAATAAAGCGGGCGTTGGATGGCATTTTGCTGGGCGAAGCCACGTTAAGCGATGCGTTGGAAGGGATCACGCGGTCCATTCTTGATAGCGCCTATGCCATTGCAACCCGGCCTGTCACCGATGCGCTGGGTGGATTGGTTGCCGGTGGGATCAACAGCCTGTTTGGCGGGTTGTTCCAGTTCGTCGATGGGGCCGGGTTTGCACAGGGGCGGGTGATGCCCTTTGCCGATGGCGGTGTTGTCAGCGGGCCGACCTATTTCCCGATGCGTGGCGCAACCGGGCTGATGGGGGAAGCCGGACCAGAGGCGATCATGCCGCTGTCGCGTGGGGCCGACGGGCGGCTGGGGATTCGGGCCGAAGGCGGCGGTCGCGCGGTAAATCTTGTGATGAATATCAGCACCCCTGATGTGGCCGGGTTTCAGCGCAGCCAGACCCAGATTGCCGCCCAAATGGGTCGAGTATTGGGGCGCGGTGCCCGCAATCGATGAAAAATAAAAGCTGATCGCAGAAATGACCCGGGGCATTTGAGCGTCTGCCGGGCAACATTTTGCGAAATGTAATACCATCTCACGCAGCTGGAGAGGAGTAGTTCGGATGAGTTTTCATGAGGTTAGGTTTCCGACGACACTGAGCTTTGGTTCTGTCGGTGGACCTGAACGGCGGACGCAAGTGGTGACGCTGGCAAATGGGTATGAGGAACGCAATACACCCTGGGCGCATTCAAAGCGTCGCTATGATGCGGGGCTTGGGATGCGATCCCTGGATGATTTGCATCAGTTGATTTCGTTTTTTGAGGCCAGACTTGGCCGCATGTACGGATTTCGTTGGAAAGATTGGTCCGACTACAAAACATCAATGACGGCAACAGACATCGCCTTTGATGATCAGGTTATTGCGACAGGGGATGGATCCGTCGCCGATATTCAATTGATCAAAACATATACGTCAGGGCCCCATAAATATTCCCGACCCATTTCCAAACCGGTGGCAGGTCGGGTTCGTGTTGGGGTTGGCGGAGCTGAAGTGTTCGAAGGGGTGGATTACACCGTTGATGTTGCGGCAGGGCTTGTTCGATTCAACAGCCCACCGGATGCAGGTGCTCAGATCACAGCAGGGTTTGAGTTTGATGTACCGGTGCGGTTTGACACAGAGGCCATTCAGGTTTCGGTCGAAAGTTTTCAGGCAGGAGAGGTGCCATCGGTGCCCGTGGTAGAGGTGCGGATTTGATGGGGGAACTTTCTGAATGGGACGCGCATCTGAGGTCTGGTCGCACCACAGTTTGCTGGTGCTGGAAGATAGAGAGGCGTGATGGATTGGTCTTGGGGTTCACTGATCATGATTTGCCCCTGACGTTCGATGGGATCGAATTTCGTGCTGACACGGGGATGACGGCGCAGGCATTGTCATCAGGGACAGGGCTTGCCGTAGATAATACCGAAGCTGTTGGAGCGCTAAGCAGTTCTGCCATCACAGAGGCGGATATTTTGGCGGGCCGGTTTGATGGGGCGATTGTCGAGGCCTGGCTCGTCAACTGGTGCGACGTGTCGGCACGGCAAAAGCTGTTTCGGGGAACTTTGGGTGAAATTGCTCGCCGAGACGGAGCCTTTCATGCGGAACTGCGGGGGTTGACGGAGGCGTTGAATCAACCCCAAGGGCGGGTGTTCCAAAAACCCTGTTCGGCCGTATTGGGAGATCGTCTTTGTCAATTTGATCTTAGCCAACCCGGGTTTTTTGCGGAGCACCCGGTTGGTGTTGTTGATGGCGGGTCCAAGTTTGAGTTTATCGATTTGGCTGGGTTTGCTGATCAGTGGTTCGAGGGGGGACGTCTGACGGTACTGTCGGGTGCTGCCAAAGGTCTGATCGGGTTGATTAAGAATGACCGACTAAGTGGGGTGGGGAGAAAGATTGAGTTGTGGGACAGTCTTCGCGCCGATGTTCAGCCGGGAGATATTGTTCGTGTCGAGGCCGGTTGCGACAAGCGCGAGGAAACCTGCAAATTCAAATTCAACAATTTCATCAACTTTCGGGGCTTTCCGGACATCCCGGGGGAGGATTGGTTGATAAGTTATCCGACCCGGTCTGGCCGGAACACGGGTGGAAGTTTGAAGCGATGAATGACCAAAGATTGGTCGGGATACGTGCGGCAAATGAAGCGCGCCGTTGGATCGGCACACCCTATTTGCATCAGGCGAGTCTGATCGGGGCAGGGGCAGATTGTTTAGGATTGTTAAGGGGTGTTTGGCGATCACTTTACGGATCCGAACCAGAAACCATACCCCCCTATACGTCTGATTGGTCTGAACCTTCGGGCAAGGAACGATTGTGGCTGGCAGCGATCCGGCATCTAAAAGTCAAGTCAATTGAGCAAGCTGAGACCGGAGATGTTTTGTTGTTTCGCATGCGAGATGGATCGGTGGCCAAGCATTTGGGAATTCAGGGAAATGTTGGGAACCATGCGAGCTTTGTCTTGTGTGGATGTCTCCTGCAAAGCAAGACTTTTTTCGAGGTGATAGGCAATTTGTCAGATACGGTCTTGTGTCCGGCCTGTTCGCGCGGAACTTAAGCCCGCTGGCCTTGATGGTTTCCGCTGATC
>NZ_JBXVVI010000021.1:0-49059 GCF_057219155.1 Roseovarius sp. YIN77 | reverse complement strand
CCCGTACATTCCCGCGCTGAACCGGAAGATAAGGCTCAATCAACGCGTACTGCTTTTCTGTTATCTCATTCATAACAATGGTTTAGCAGAAGCGGGCATCAGACGGTAGTGTTAACAGGCCCTAGCTACAGTGACCTGCGACAAGAAACTTACTGATCATGGCGCCAATCCTCGTTAGCCTGCTATTACGCGCTTAGGAGAGGGACGATGGCGGAAACGACTGTAAATCTAATAGGAGCAGGCCGTGTGGGCCAGACACTCCTCGGACTGCTGAAAGCGCTCCCTACAATAAACATTCAAGACGTATTGAGTGCGCGGGTTTCGTCGGCTCAAGAAGCGGTTCAGTTTGCCGGAGCAGGACGCGTCGTAGAACATATCAAAGAGCTCCGGTCCGCTGATCTATGGGTGCTCACTGTGCCTGACACTCAGATATCGAGTATTGCCTCCGAGATCGCAGAAGCCTTTGCACAGCGTGGATTTGGTGGTTCAGCGCCAGCCGCAATTCATTGTAGCGGGTTCTATTCCGCAGATGAACTCAGCCCACTTCGAGACATAGGATGGCATGTTGCCAGCGTGCATCCGATGCTCACCTTCGCTGATCCCAAATCTGCGATTGGACAATTTGATGGTACCTATTGCGGTGTGGAAGGTGATACCGAAGCACTGGATATTGTCACACCGCTTTTCCAGCAAATTGGCGGCCGCCCCTTTCCGATCCATTCAGAGAATAAGAGCCTTTATCACGCGGCAGCTGTGTTCTCGAACAACTTCGCAACGGTTTTACAAGCTATCGCACGAGAAACTTGGAGTGCGGCTGGCGTGCCCGCCGAAGTTTCTCAGGAGCTGAACAAAAAGCTGCTACAAGCAACGTTCGAGAATGTCGTCGCCAACGGGCCCCGAGCCGCTCTTACAGGTCCCGCAGCACGTGGCGACGACATTGTTGTCACTGAACAAGGTAAGGATGTGGCGCAGTGGCATCCCGAGGCGGGTGACATTTACAAAGTGATGAGTGTCCTGGCGCACCGGCTAAAAACGAGCGGTTCAACTCAGTTGGATTAGCTTTGCTTAGGTGTGCTAGCTTTTGGGTTTTGAACCCAAAACACCACCTGGATTTACCCGGCCGCATGTCGAATGCATTTGAACGCCAAATACTCTGCCATCTCTCTTGGATACTTCCCCTCGTATTCAATGATTGCCGCGCGTTCGGAAACACCACAATACCAATCGACCACACAGTGCTCTGGGCTACCGCCCTCCGGCCCCCGAAACCATCGTCCCGATGGAACTCAGGCCGATCATGCACTAACGTTCAAACTGGATCGCTTAGATGGGGCGGCTCCGTCAGTCAGGGCTGCTCACATCTAATAATCGCGTGACTTTCTACGCATTCTTGATCGTAACTTTGCCAGCGAGCACCTTTAGGCCTCAGATAACTTCGCTCCAAGACCCCACCGATCTCCTTTCAACCAATTTGAGATACAAATTCATGCGGATATGAGATCTCGACCAGACGTTTACGGATTGCGGGATCGATTGCTGCGCTGTTTTGGGGGAATATCCCGGTTTGTTCGAGGCATTCGCGCGCCGAAACCCGCTCTGGAATGCGTTTCCACACGATCGGTGTGGCATAGGGCATCAGCCGCGGGCGGGTTGCAACGCCCATTGTCAGCCCTTGAATCAGATTAATCCGCTGTCGATGCGCAGGAAACATGATCGTGTTGGAGATAAAGCCATCTTCGCTATTTGCGTTTTCAATCAGGTAAATTCGGTTTCCTTTGTAGGCGACCAAGCCCAGATGCCGGGTGCGCTGACGCACCGATCCATCACTGCTGTAGGCACGCTCAAATGTATGGCTGACAACCTTGCCCTTTTCCTCTCGCAACCAGACCACGGTGCGGATGATGTCTCCATCCCAAGTCGGTGATTGAAAGTGCCCGTGATAGACTCCAAGGTAACGACGCAAGTCTCGTGCTTGATTTTCAAAAATGAAATCCAATGAATGCTGCGATCTTTGTTCGCTTCTCCGGTTCAGAGATGACAAAAGTGCGGCAAACTTGTCTTCGTCCAGCAGCAGGCTATCGGTGCTCATCCCGAAATATTCTGCAATCCGGCGCAAATTATGCGCGGATGGCATCCCCCCGCCATTCAGATAACGGTTGAATTGCTGGCGATTAAAGCCAATCTCACGACAGACCTGGGCGATGCTGACACGTTCCGCACATAGCTGCCGCAAGTTGTTGGAAAAATTCTGTACCATGCCCGCTCCCATTCGCTGGTTTACAGTATACTGATTACAAATGATTACAAGCGTATACCCCTGCGAAATGTGGTTCTTTACAATTTTGTGATGAAAGGCAGCACGGAACATGCAAGCGCTAATGGGGTCAATTATGATTAAGCCGCCGTTTACAGATGTGGTGATCAAAAAATCACCGTCTGGATTTTATGAAAACTACAGTTTGCCGATTGCGATCGGCAGCAAATGCATCATGGTTGCCTTGGTGCTGTGGGCTCTGCTTTGGCCTGGTTCGGCCAACAGCTTCCTAAACAGCTTCAAATGGCAACTTCTCGAAAGCTTCAACGCTTTCTACATCATCCTCTTCGGGTTCTTTGCGATCTTTCTGATCGCGATCGCAGTTATTCCCTCAACCGGGAAACGCGTCATGGGCCTTCCAGGGGAAAAGCCTGAGTTTTCAAACTTTTCGTGGTTTGCAATGATGTTTGGTGCAGGTCTGGGCGTCGGCCTGATGGTCTTTGCCACGGCAGAACCACTGGGGCTTTGGGGATCAAACCCGGAAGTGCTGGCACAAAACGTCGAAGCAAACTCCAAAGAGGCTCTGCGGTCAACTTACGTCTTTACGTTTGCGCATTACGGCTTCCACACTTGGGGTGTCTTCGTGATCGCGGGTCTGGCCATGGCATATTGCTCTTATACGCGCGGCCTGCCTTTGACGCTGCGCAGTGCGCTGACACCGCTGATCGGGCGATTCGCGAACGGCTTTCTGGGCCATGTGATTGATACGCTGGGCGTTGTGGCAACAATTCTGGCCGTGTCTGTGACCATCGGCTTTGGCGTCAGCCAGTTGATCAACGGTGTCTACGCAATCACCGGGGTGGAATGGATCATGAATCTCAGCGGTGATGCACCGGTTCCAAGCCGTGCCGGGCTGATTGCAGGTCTGATTTTGATCATGACCCTGTCAATCCTGTCTGCGGTATCCGGTGTGGGCAAAGGTGTTAAATACCTGTCGAACCTGAACCTGGTATTGTCGATGATCCTGCTGTTGACCTTTGTCATCTTCGGTTCATTCTTCTTTGCAATGACAACCTACGGGATCGCACTGGTCGACTACATCCTGCAATTCCTCTTTTTGTCATTCAACGCCTACTCTCCGATGAGCGAAGCCGAGTTTGCCAGCCTGCTGCCTGCAACCGCACAGCCGCTTGCTGCCGATCTCTTCTCTGGCGCAACCAATGCCTGGGGCAGCTATGATGGCTTTGTCTCCGGCCTGACAGGTGCCGCTGCAGAACTGGACGATGCAACACTCGCCGCAGTTTATGAAGCCGGCAATGACGGTCGCCAATTCACCTGGCAAGCAGGTTGGACAACCTTCTATTGGGCTTGGATGGTCGCCTATGCACCATTTGTTGGCCTGTTCTTGGCACGTATTTCCAAGGGTCGCACAATCCGCGAGTTTGTCATCGGTTGCGTTGTGGCACCGTCGCTGGTCTGCTTTGCCTGGATGACCATCCTGGGGGCAACAGCGATTGATCTGGAACTCAGCGGCGTAGCCGAAGGGGCGATTATCGGTGCATCCAACACCAACAAACTGTTCGTGACCTTGTCCTACATCCTGAGCGGCGGCCTGTTGGAAGTGCTGTATGTGATGTGCGTTGTTCTGGTTCTGACCTTCCTGGTCACATCCGCAGACTCCGGCATCCTGGTGATGAACACCATCATGTCGGGCGGGGATCAGGAAACAGGCATCAAACACCGTATCGTCTGGGGTGTCATTCTGACCGCCGTGTTGGGCACGCTGTTGCTGGCCGCTGGCGAAACCAACCCGATGGAGGCGATCCGAAACGCGATGATTATCGGGGCCCTGCCATTTGCTGTCATCCTCGGCTTGATGATGATCGCAATGATCAAGGCAATGTATCGCGACCACCTTCGCGAGAAAAGCAATCCTCCTGCGGCTCAGACAGAACCTGCAGAGTGACTTTCTCGACCTGAACCTACAGAGGGCGGCGCCTCACCTGCCCGCCCTCTGCCGAAATCGTCCTGGATCATAGAATCAAGGATGTAGCTGCTGATACCTTTTCCTATCTCTTCCCTAAAGAGGCGTCAGTTCTGAACACTCAGGACATGCACATCGGCAGCGAATTTGGGCCGGGATCTATATGATCCCGGCCCCTTTTTTTGGAAGAACGGTGTGAACAATGCTGGAAATGAAAAAGGTGCGGGAGGATGCCGCGCCTTTTGAATTCATTGACAGGATTGATCTTACGCCATCGCCTTGGCCAAGGCCTGATCGAGATCAGCGATGATATCATCTGCATCCTCGATCCCGATCGACAAGCGCACGACATTTGGTGCAGCACCGGCGGCCTCTTGTTGTTCGGGGGTCAGCTGGCGGTGCGTGGTTGATGCCGAATGGATGATCAGCGACCGCGCATCACCAAGGTTCGCCACATGGCTGAACAACTGCACATTATCCACCAGCTTTACGCAGGCATCATAGCCGCCTTTGACAGCAAAAGTGAACAATGCCCCGGCTCCTTTGGGGTACATCTGCTTGGCCCGTTCATAATAGGGCGACGACGGCAATCCGGCATAGGTCACATAGTCAACGCGCGGATCATTTTCCAACCAGGTGGCGACCTTCACGGCGTTTTCTACATGGCGCTGCATACGCAGGCTTAGCGTTTCAATCCCCATCAATGTATAATGCGCCCCTTGCGGGTTCATGGTCATGCCCAGATCGCGCAGCCCCACTGCGATGGAATGAAAGGTGTAGGCCATCGGGCCCAGCGCCTCGTGAAACTTTAGCCCGTGATAGGCGGGTTCAGGCGCAGTGAGCGATGGAAACTTATCCGATTGCGACCAGTCAAATTTTCCGCTGTCAACGACGGCCCCACCGGTGACGGTGCCATTGCCTGTCAGGTATTTGGTGGTGGAATGCACAACCAGCGTTGCGCCATGTTCAATCGGGCGACACAGGTACGGCGTGGCCGAGGTATTATCGACAATCACTGGCACACCTGCGGCATCGCCAATATCGGCCAGCGACCGGATATCGGTGACATAGCCACCGGGGTTGGCGATGGATTCACAGAAAATTGCGCGGGTGTTGTCATCAACCGCGTCCCGCACCGCATCCAGATCATCGGTATCGACGAACTTGGCCGACCAGCCAAAGCGTTTGATGGTCTGGCTGAACTGGGTCACCGTGCCACCATAAAGCCGGGTCGAGGCGATGATATTGCACCCCGGCCCCATCAGCGGAAACAGCGCCATGATCTGCGCGGCGTGGCCCGACGAACAACAGATACCGCCAGCGCCACCTTCCAATGCCGTAATCCGGTTGGCCAGGGCCGCAACGGTCGGGTTGGTCAGGCGCGAATAGATATAGCCCACCTCTTGCAGGTTAAAGAGCGCGGCCGCGTGTTCGGAATCGCGAAACACGTAAGCCGTCGTTTGGTAGATCGGAACCTGCCGCGCGCCGGTTGAGGCATCGGGCGCTGTCCCGGCGTGAATTTGCATCGTGTCAAAGCCATATGTCGGGCTATCGGTCATACTGTCCTCCTGATGAGCAATTTGATATCTCTACGGGGTCGGTCGCCCCGATTTTTAAAAACCAACAGTGCAAGGACTGGCGCGATGAGCCAAGAAAAGCAAGTCATATCCGAACGTGGGGAGTTATGGGCCGCCGCAATCCTGTATTTGCGCGTCGCGGCCTTGGTGTGTCTTGCCGCGTTGTGCTGGCACCTAACCGGGCTTCATATGCTCCTGAATATTCTGGCGCTCGTGCTGCTGGCAGTGATCTGTATCTATGCCTTTTCCGGGGCCGCGCTTTTGGTGGCGATGTTGCGAAATATTCTTGGCCGACGCCCTTTTATCCCGGACAACAGATGGGTTCTTACCATTTTAGGCCTCATCATTCTGCTCTGTGTCTTAGGCATATATGCCGCTGAATTTATCCTCCTGACCCGATCCACAGGCTGACAGATCAACGCATCCAAAACCCCTCGCGCTTGATCTTGTTGCGAATGGCCTGTTCTTTTCGTGGCAGATTTTCCCGGTCAAACAGGGCACGCACCTTATGACCCCGGCCCTGATAGATCATGCGTTTTATGGGGTCGTGTTCTTTCAACACCTTCTTGATCCGGTTGGGGGCAGTTATCGTTTCCAGACATTCGACAACATGATCACTTTCGCGGGCGTATAGCAGGGGCAGCAGCCGGTAGTGGCAACTGACTTCCCCATCCAGCGCCTCCAACGCAGGCCCGGGCCGGCCACCCCCCAAGGCATGAATAACCAATGGCAACGCCACCTGATCCAGCCACGGATCCAGCGATTGGCATTCCAAGGCTTTGGGCGGTGTGTCCCGGATAGCCGTGGCATATTCGATAAACCGGTCGGCAAACACATGTGGACAGGGACCAAAAAACCAACCCGCGTTGAAGTAGAGATACCGTTGCCAATACCCGTCCGGCTGATCGGGATCGAGCGATGTTTCAAATTCCAGCCCAAACCGATCATAGAGCGACTTCCAAATCTCGGTATATCCGGGCCCATAAAGTTCAATCTTGGGCCATGTCCCTTCGCGCCGCATCGACGCCGCTGGGCGGTTGAAATCAAAATCCAACTCAGAGAGCGGTCCGGTGATCAGGGTATCGCTGTCGAAAAAGATAAACGGCGCGCCCTCTGGCAACGCCCTCAGCCCCTCGATCTTGTTTCCATAGGGATAGGCCTGCCCGAAATGGTGGCTGTCAAAGGACACGATCTCTGCCCCCAAATGTTCCAGCAAAGCGCGTGGCGCGTCCGTGATCCGCGGATCGGTGGTCCAAAGGGGTCCGGGCTGTGGTTCAACCACAATCAGACGGCCGGAAAATCCCGGATCACTGGCCCGCAGGGACGCCGCAAAAATCGTCGCCTCATATTGTAGCCGTCCGGCCTGCCCGACGATCATGATATTGAAATCTGTCATCCCCACACAGAATTCCCTGTCCTCACCTGCCCGTCCTAGGGGTACACATCAAAACGCCAAAGGGAAACCAATTGATGAGGCCAATCCCCGTCAGGCGCAAAGATCAGGGAAATGCGGGCGTGCCGAGCAAAACAGATTTGATCTGCCCGAACACAACCGAACGCGAAAACGCAGGTGTCATTGTGGCGATCATCTTGCGTGGCAGTTCGACAGTCCCGGAAAACGGCCGGACCAATTCACCCGTCGCCAGATAGGCCCCGACCAACAGCTCATGGGCCATCAGAACGCCCGCGCCGTGGCGTGCCTCCTCCACCGCGATGGAATAGAGCGAATGCACATTTCCCAAACGCGGGACAATGTCGCCGTCGGGCTGGGTGTCCAGCCATGTATCCCAGTCCGAAGTCCACGTGCTGTCAAACAGCAATGTTTCATGAACAAGGTCAGCAACGGTGTTGAGCCGCGCGGCAATCGTCGGCGTACACACCGGGTAAATTCGATCCGGAGCGATTTCCAACTCCCCTGCACCGCGTGCCTCATCCGCAAAAAACAACGTCATGTCAAAAGGTTCACGCGCCAGGTTTGGGGGCATTTCCATCGCAATCACTGAAACCGAAATGTCTGGTGCGACGTCACGCAATTTGCCCAATCGGGGGGTCAACCAAAGCTGAGCGATGGCAGGCAGCGCTGCGATTTTGATCTTGCTTGGTGTGGCCTGACTGCGCAACGCATGCACCGCCATTCCCAATTCATCGAACGCTTTGACAAAGCCGGGTAACAGGCCCTCTGCCAGTGGCGTCAGTTGAACACCGCGAGCGTTGCGCACGAAAAGCCTGGTTTCTGCCCATGCTTCCAGGGCCTTAATATGTTGGGTCACCGCACCCGGCGTGACCGATAGCTCCTCTGCCGCGGCGGTGAAACTGCCCAACCGGGCAGCCGCCTCAAAGGCACGAAGCGCATTCAAATGCGGACCTTTTGGTCGACGTGGGGAAAGGGCCATGTCTAAGACTCAGTTTTTCTGCGCCTATTTTATAGCAATACTCATTTGCTTTGAACAGGAAATAGCTTGATTTTCCCGGCATCACACAGAGATCGGAGAACTCAGGATGTCGTCTCATTTCACACAACCCGTATCAGCAATCGACCCGGTCGTTGCCGAAGCCCTGAAAAATGAAAAGCAGCGTCAGCAAGATCAGATTGAACTGATCGCGTCTGAAAACATCGTCAGCCGTGCGGTGTTGGATGCCTTGGGTCACGAGATGACCAACAAAACGCTGGAAGGATATCCAGGCCAACGATTTCACGGCGGCGGGCAATTCGTCGATGTCGTGGAACAAGCCGCGATCGACCGCGTTAAGGCGCTGTTCGGCTGTGACTATGCCAATGTTCAGCCCCATTCGGGCAGTCAGGCAAACCTGGCGGTGTTCTTTCTGCTGCTGAAACCCGGCGACCGGGTCTTGTCGCTTGATCTTGCGGCGGGCGGGCATCTTAGCCACGGGTTGAAAGCAAACCTGTCAGGGCGTTGGTTTGACGCTTCGCACTATAGCGTCGATCCCGTCACCGAAGTCATTGATTACGATGCGATGGAAGAACTGGCCGAACAGATAAAACCAAAGCTGCTGATTGCAGGTGGGTCTGCCTATCCACGCGAAATCGACTTTGAACGCATGGGTCGGATCGCACGGAAAGTCGGCGCGTACTTGCATGTAGACATGGCGCATTTCGCGGGTCTGGTTGCCGCAGGCGTGCATCCGTCGCCCATTCCACATGCAGATATCGTCACCTGCACCACCACCAAGACACTGCGCGGACCACGTGGCGGCCTGATCCTGACCAATAACGAAGATTGGTTTAAGAAACTGCAATCTGCGGTCTTCCCCGGTGTTCAGGGATCGCTTCACAGCCAGGTCTTGGCGGCAAAGGCTGTCTGTCTGGCCGAAGCGCTCACCGATGAGTTCAAAGCCTACGGTGCCCAGGTCAAAGCCAATGCCGTGAAGCTCGCAGAAACGCTGCAATCCCGCGGATTGCGCATCGTTTCTGGCGGCACTGACACGCATATCGTGCTGGTCGACCTTAGCGCCAAGAACATCACCGGCAGGCAGGCCGAAACCGTTCTTGAACGTGCCAATATCACCGCCAACAAAAACCCGATCCCAAATGACAGCCCCCGCCCACCAGAGTGGGTCGGCCTGCGGTTGGGTACAGGTGCAGCCACCACGCGTGGGATGAAAGAGGCAGAGTTTGAAACACTCGCACATATGATCGCTGATCTTCTGGATGCCGAAGCGCAGGGCGACACGGATGCAACCGTCGCTGCGTGCAAGGCAAAAACTGCGGACCTGTGCAAAGCCTTCCCCACATATAACAACTGATCCGGCCCCCCGGTTAGCCGGGGGCCAAAGTTTCGATTGTTTTGCATCAGCCTAAAAAGCTACAGATAGAACCACACGGCACACCACGATCAGGTGTGCCGGAAAATCTGATCGCATTCTCAGAAGTGGTTCAAAAATGCCAAATGGCGCGATGACGTATATTTCAGACGCGGACTTGGACGCGCTCAGCATCCGGCCATCCGAGGTGGCCGATGCGATTGAAACAGCCCTGATCGCCAAGGCAGAGGGGCGCCTGCACACCTCCCCCAAATCGGCGATCCTGCCGGGGGACGGCCGTTATGCCATGTCCACCCTGGCGATTGGTGATGACGGATATATTGTTGTCAAACAAGTCACCGTCTGCCCTGAAAATCCGGCCAGAGGGCTTCCAGCGATCAACGGGGCGATCATGGTTCTGGATGCACATACCGGGTTGTTGCGTGCGGTATTGGGGGCCAACTGGATCACCGCGATCAGAACCGCCGCACTGTCGGTGGTGGCCGCCCGGCGTCTGGCCGATCCGCGGGCAGAAACGGTCGCCTTTGTCGGTACAGGCGTGCAGGCCCATGCGCATTTGGATGCCTTTGCAGAACTGTTTCCCTTGAAACGCATACGTGTCTTTGGTCGCGGACAATCCAACATCGACAAACTTTGCCAATATGTCCGCGATATCGGTCTAGAGGCAGAGGCAAGCGCGACAGCCAATGAGGCGCTCAATGATGCTGATCTGATCGTGACATCGGTAACGCTGGATTACTCCATTCAGCCCTTCTTGGATGCCAGATGGCTCAAACCCACGGCCTTTGCCGCGATTACAGATGTATGCATCCCCTGGATTGACGACAGCATGACAGCCTTCAACACCATCATCGTCGATGACCGTGTGCAGGAGCGTGAAAGCGAAAAGCCCATGGTGCCTTATGATCAGGTCACCGGTGATCTGACAGAACTGGTCGCGGGTCAGATTGGTGCATCTGGCCTGTGCCAACCCGTGGCCTTTGCCTTTCGCGGACTATCGATAGGCGATTACGCCGCCGCAGTTCTGGCCTTGCGTCGATTTGAAGCTCGTGCGCCCCAGTAATCCGGGGCGCGGGTTATTGGGCGCTGTGTCATTCCAGATCAATCAATTCGTAGACCACCGTCACCTGTGCCTGTGTTGTCACCTCGCCCTGGGCAATCGGGACGTCAGCGGCGCGCGACATCGCCTGCGCCTCCATCATCATCACCGGACGCGGGGAGGCGGCCCCGGTTTCAGTGATCGAGACCACCCGCACGGCGACAACGCCAGCAGCCTCTGCATAAAGGTCCGCCTTGCGCCGCGCCTCTGAAATGGCGGACCGTCGTGCGGCATCCTGTTGCGCCTGAGGATCGGCAAAGCCAAAGCTGAGCCCATGCAACTGATTGACACCGCTCGTCAGAACCCGGTCTAAAATCCCACCCAGATTGTCCAGTTCCCGCACACGGATCATCACCGTATTGTTGGCGATAAAGCCGGTGATTTGCGGCGCCTCGTTGTTGCGGTGCAGATACCGGGGGTGCAGGGACAAGTTGTTGGTCTGCATATCGCGCGCGTCGATCCCTTCTTTTGCCAACAGGGTCAGCATATCGGCCACCTGTTCGGAATTCGCGCGCATGGCGTCTGCGGCCTCTGGCCGCTCCGTGACCACACCCAGCGTGATAGTGGCCAGATCTGGTGCGGCCTCTGACCGGCCCTGCCCTGTCACCGTGATCTGCCGCACCGTGTCGGCTGACATTTGCGCATAGGTGGGGGTTCCCACCAGTGCTATCGACAATACAACCATCAGAAATCGCATGACTTACCCTTTATCCTGATCATCACTACGCAAGTTAGACGCGGCCCAAGCCAGAAACCTTGGCGTTTTTCTTTTCTTGTTGGCTCTGCTACGATAGGACTCTGGCACGTCCGATATTCGCGGGCAACAACACTGCCGCAAAAGCCCAAGATGAAGCTGAATTTCGCCCTAGACCTTTCACCGGAATACATTGTCCTGCTGCATCAGGCGCAGACCGGCTGGCAAGAGGTGGGCAAAACGCGCACCGACAGCCCGAATTTGCCGCAGAATCTCAGCTACATGCGCCAGACCGCTGTGCAGCTGGATCCGCGCGGGCTGGCTACGAAACTGATCATCCCGGCGTCGCAGGTTCTGTTCATCACGGCACATGCCCCAGGCCCCGGCAAACTGGCGCGCATCGCGCAGATCCGGGCCGCATTGGAAGGGCGCACGCCTTACGCCCTGGATGAGCTGCGATTTGACTGGTGCGAAACCGGCGATCAGGCGCTAGTGGCTGCGGTGGCGCTTGTTACGCTGAAAGAGGCCGAAACCTTTGCAAAGGAATACGGGTTCAACCCCGTCTCCTTCGCCGCTAATGGGACGATTGGCGGATTTCCCGGCGAGGTGTCCTTTGGCCAGACCGCCGGGGCAGAGGCCAGCTGGTTCGATGGATTTGCTGAACCGGTCTCCGCCTTTGAGTTGACCCCGGATCTTGCGGCAAAACCGGCAAAGGGCAGCACGCAAAATCAAGCGGTAGCAGCGCCGAAAACCGCCAGCCAACCCGTCTTTGTAAGGGCAAGCTCGCATACGGCACCCGCCCCGCCTCCGCAGGATACCGAGGCTGACAAGGTTATCGCCTCTTCAAATGACAACCCGCAACTGGCCCCAATCCTGTCTGACGCCAATGCCAGCCTGAACACGGATAGCGCCGACCAGAATGATGAATTCGCCCCGCCGATCGCGGTGATGGACACGCTTAAGCGGGCATGGGCCAATCCGACCACCCGCAGAAACGCTGGGGTCGCAGGCGCCGTTGCCGTCTGCCTTTTGGCGGCATTGTTGCTATGGCCTGCCAGCGATCCCGAATATCTGCCCAATATCCCCGATGGGCCGGTTGGATCGATTCCAGAGGTTGACTCAGACAGCATTGCGGATACGGAACCCGAAACGGCAGATCCGGCCCCTGAAATCCCGAACGAGGAACAAGGCCAAACCGACGCGATTGAAGAGGATCCAGTCACACCGGAAGTCCCCGCCATCGACTATGCGTTGACGCAACCGGACGAAACACCCCCCGAAGATTTGATCTATCCGGGTGACAACTTCCCGCCGCAGGTCTATGTGCAGCCCCCCGATCGCCGCACTATCGGCCATGATGCGGTGGCACTGCCCGCAACCGATCCGGACCCGGATCAGGATCAGCCGCTACGGCTGGCCAACCCCGCACCCTTTGTCAGCTCCGACCCAGAGCCAGAACCACAAGCAGACGATCAAATCGAAACCGCTGAGGCACCGGAAACCATTGAACCGTCGGCGCCGGAAGAGACGGCAGAGGTCGCGGAGCCCGCAGCTTTGTCCGAGGAACTGCAACGCCTTGCCGGTTTCCGCCCGGCCACGCGCCCTGACAATCTGACCGAACTGGTTGAACGCGAACGTTTCGCGGGCCTCTCCCGGACAGAGATCGCACAGCGCCGACCGGCCCCACGGCCCGACTCGCCCCAATCTGCCCAGACAGAGGCATTGGATGCCATCGTACTGGCCAGGTCTCTCCGCCCGCTACATCGGCCTAACAACTTTGCTGCCCTTGTCACAGCAACGCGGGCCAAGATCACCGAAGCCGAACAAAATCGTGCCGCCAATGCCGCCGCCAGCGCTGCCGCAACTGCGGTGGCAACGACAACGGCAAACCGGCAGCCACAGATTCCCACTTCTGCTTCTGTCGCCCGACAGGCCACATTCGAAGGGGCGCTGAACCTGCGCCGCACAGCCCTGATTGGGGTCTATGGTGCACCGGGCAACCGCCGTGCGTTGGTGCGTATGCGCAATGGCCGGTATCACCGGGTCAGTGTCGGGGATAAACTGGATGGCGGCGTGGTCGCCGCAATCAGCGCTGACAGGCTGGAATACACCAAGGGCAGCCGCAGTGTGATCCTGCAAATGCCCGATGGCTGATCAGACAGCATCACGCATTACAGGGAAATGGGGCGCATCGCGATCAGCCGCTTGGTTGTTCCCCCTCAGAACCGGGAAAACATCGGCGCTTGAATGATGCTGATATTAAACGATTAAGTCACTTTAATTTGTTGAACCGCGGGGCGTTCGCGATTTATGGTGAACCCATGAAAATACATCGCAAAGTTTGCCGCGATTGGAACAGCAACGCCGGGAAAGTATCAGCGCATGGACGATGACCGGTGAATCTGATTATCTGTTACGTGTCTATTGCCGGGATTTACCCGCGCTCAACACATTGATTCACAAACTATTGCTGCCGCATGGACCCGTTGCACGTGTACAAAGACAGAATGTGATGGACCAATGCAAAGCGGGCGCTCCGCGACCAACATGAGGATTTAATGGAAAGCTTTCTGTTTCAGGCCACGATCTATCTCCTCGCCGCAGTGATCGCGGTTCCGCTCGCCTCTCGCATGGGGTTGGGATCGGTGCTGGGTTACCTGCTGGCCGGGGTGGTGATTGGTCCGGTCTTCGGGCTGGTCGGCAGCGAGACACAAGATCTGCAGCATTTCGCTGAATTTGGCGTGGTGATGATGCTGTTTCTGGTCGGGCTGGAACTGGAACCGCGGGCATTATGGGATATGCGCGACCGGCTGATCGGTATGGGCGGATTGCAGATCATCTGCACCACATTGCTTGTCACCTGGGTCAGCGTGTTGTTGGGCCAGCCCTGGCCCGTTGCGCTGGCCATCGGGCTGATCATGTCGCTGTCCTCTACCGCGATCGTGCTGCAGACCCTGTCTGAAAAGGGTCTGATGCGCACCCAGGGTGGCCGGTCTGTCTTTTCCGTCCTGCTGACCCAGGATATCGCGGTCATCCCGATGTTGGCCTTCATTCCACTTCTGGCCATCAGTGGCATCCACAACACCTTTGGCGGGCATGGGGACAGTGGCGGCCATGGCGCCGGCCACGGGGCAGATGGCCCGGCAGAAGCGGCCCGCAGCTTTATCGAAAGCTTGCCTGGCTGGGGTGTGACGCTGGTCACGCTGGGGGCCGTCGCTGCGATCATTCTGGCGGGCATCTATCTGGTCAACCCGATCTTTCGCTTTATACATCACGCGCGCCTGCGGGAAATGTACACGGCGCTGGCGCTGTTGATCGTGATCAGTATTGCCTTTTTGATGAGCCTTGTCGGCCTGTCGCCCGCGCTTGGAACCTTTATGGCCGGTGTAATGCTGGCCAACTCTGAATTCCGGCACGAACTTGAATCTGACATTGCACCGTTCAAGGGGCTTTTGTTGGGGCTCTTTTTCATCACGGTCGGGGCAGGCATGAATGTCACCGCACTGTGGAGCGATCTCGGCGATATCCTGGGGCTGGCGATCCTTTTGATGATCCTGAAAGGGCTGGTCCTCTATTCCCTCGGCGGGTTCTTTAAGATGGAGTCGCGCGATCGCTGGCTCTTTACCCTGGGTCTGGCGCAGGCGGGTGAATTTGGATTCGTCCTGTCCAGCTTTGCCTTGCAACGCAATGTCATCCCCACGGATTTGGGGCAAAAGCTGCTCTTGATCATTGCCCTGTCGATGATGCTGACGCCGCTTTTCTTCATTCTGTATGAATATTTGTCCTCTCGGATCAAAGACACAGACGAAGACCCCGAGCATGACGAGATTGATGAACAAACCTCGATCATTATTGCCGGTGTCGGCCGGTTTGGTCAGGTGGTCAACCGCATGGTGCAATTGGCGGGGCACAAAACAACGGTTCTGGACCATGATCTGAAAACCATTCAGCTGATGCGCAGTTTCGGATTCAAGGGCTTCTTTGGTGATCCCACCCGCCCCGATCTGTTGCACGCGGCGGGCCTTGATCATGCCCGGGTTTTCGTTGTTGCTGTAGACAATCGCGAGGCTTCCGTTCAATTGGTCAGCTATGCAAAGCGTATGCGGCCAGATCTGCACATCGTCGCCCGCGCCTATGACCGCCTGCACACATTTGAACTCTATCGCGCCGGGGCTGACGATATCGTGCGCGAAATGTTCGACAGTTCAATGCGCGCCGGTCGCTATGTTCTGGAAAATTCCGGCTTGTCGGAATTTGAGGCCGCCGAACATCAAAAGGCGTTTTATGATCTTGATCGCTATTCGTTGAAAGAATTGGCACAAGTGTGGGATCCGGCCATTCCTGTGGGTCAGAATCAGCCCTATATCGATCGCGCCAAAGAGTTGAATGCAGAACTGGAACTGGCAATCGTATCACGCCTAGGCAGCACACAAGCTGAAGATACGGATTGACTCACACTTCGCCAGCCAACGTCACAACCCGCCCGCCAGCTGCCAGTGCATCCGCCTTGTCATGGGTCACCAAAACAACAGGCAACCCGCGCCGTTTGGCATGGCCGAAAACCAGTTGCCGGATTTTATCGCGCCGTTCCGTATCTAGTTTGGAAAACGGCTCATCCAGCAACAAGAGCTGAGGTTCTGACAACAACACCCGCATCAGGGCAACCCGCGCTCGCTGCCCGCCGGACAAGGTGGCTGGGTCACGATCAGCAAAGCCGTCCATCCCGATCTCAGTTAGCGCATCGTCAATTCGTGCCCGCCGGGCCTCGCGCCCTTTCAGCGATGGATGCAGACCAAAGGCCAGATTGCCGCCCACAGACATATGCGGAAACAACAGATCATCCTGAAACAGAATACCGATCCGCCGGGCCTCTGTCGGCTGGCCCGCAAGATCGGTGCCATTCAGCAGAACCTGACCGCTGATCTCAAAAGCAGGATCAACCATACCGGTGATCACCGACAGAATGGTCGATTTGCCAGAGCCAGAGGGCCCCATGATCGTCAGCACCTCACCCGGTGCGACATGCGCCTCGATCTCCGCCAATACCGCCCCGTTCAGGGCGACCCGCAAACCGGCCAGATGCAATCCCGAATTAGCCATGCAACACTCCTCTTCGGTGCCGCCAAATGAGGCGCGGCATATATATCGCAACGGTAAAGGGTAACAAAGCCGCGGCAGTTTGCATGAGGCCCAGCACCCCAATCGCACGCCGATCCCCACCCGATGCCAGGGCCAATGCCTCTGTCGTCAATGTCTGCACGCGCCCGCCACCGATCAAAAGCGTTGGCAAATATTGACCAACCGAAACCGACAGCCCCACCGCCACGGCGGTCAAAACCGGGGCCAGTAACATCGGCATCCGGACAGCCCACAACACCCTGTCCGGCCCGGCACCAAGTCCTTTGGCCACCTGCCCCATCCGCGCATCCCAGGCCCGAAAGGGGGCTGACAACGACAAAAACACATACGGCAAGACAAACACCACATGGGCCATGATCACCGCAATTCGCCCGCCACTGGCCCCGATCTGCAACATCAAGATCTGCAATCCCGGCAGAAAGGCGATCTGAGGGATCAGCAATGGCAGATAGATCAACCACAGCCCACGCTGGCTGAGATGCAGATCATAGCGATATTCAGCCTCCAGACAGCCGATGGTCAGGATAAGCGCACACAGAGTTGCGACACCGGCAATCAGCGCGGTTTCCCCCACCGGTCCCCACAGGCCGACGCCCAACCGTGTCCAACTACGCAGGGAAAGTTGATCGGGCAGCACATCCGGAAAGGCCCAGAACCCGGCCACAGACCACACGCCAAGCCCGATCAACCCCAGAATGATGGCCAAAGCCAACACCGACGCAATACCGACGCTGGACCGCCGCAATGCAGCCTCGGCAATTTTTGCCCCCCGACCGCCTTGCCAGATCCAGATCTGACCCCAATATGCCACCAGGATTTCGCCCAGCCTCCACAGGATCAGCGCTGAAATGACTAACCCCAATTGCAGCAATGCGGCTGCCGCCGCCGTCGAACGAAGCGCCAAATCAGGATCAGACATCCAGCGCACGATCTGCACCGACAACATCGGCGGCGTGTTCGGCCCCAGGATCATTGCCACATCCACAACCGACATCGAATAGGTCAGAACCACATAAACCGGCAGCCTGATTTGGGCATAAACACCTGGAAATATTGTTTTCAACCAACCGGTTATCCGACAATAGCCCATGGTGGTTGCCACCAGTCTGGATTGCGCGGTCCGTCCCTGCCCCAGCGCGGCCAGCGTCATCAGCAAAAGGAATGGCACCTCTTTGGCAACCAATCCCGCGACCATCGACAGGCCCAACGGGTCTTGAACGATCAACAGATCTGGCGGGCGATCCCATCCGGTCAGCCACGGGGAAATCGCCCGGCTGATCCAGCCCGAAGGCGCGATTAGAAAGGCTATCCCAAAGGCCGCAGCTGCATGCGGAACCGACAATAATGGTGACAAAAGCCGCTCCAAAGCCTTAAAAACAAGGCTCCCTTGCCACCCGGCCACAATCAAAATCACGATCGACAGCGACAATACCGTGGCCAAAAATCCCGTGGAAATGCTCAGCCGGACAGAGGGAACAAGCCCCGGCCAATCGAACAGATTATTGAGTGCAGCGCTGGTGATCGACCCACGTGCGCCGCCAAGATCCATCCACCCAAGCGCCGGGCCAATTGTCCCGGCAAGGCCCGCCAAAACCGGGCCCAGCATCACCAGAACGGTTAAACTCGGCAACAAATGCAGGCCGCGTTTTCTTGTCTTTGGCGGGCTCATGGCCAGAGTTCCCAGTTGACTTGCCAAGCCTTATACCTCACGCAATCATGCGCTGTTTCCCGGCATGGCAAAGCCGTTGTCATCATTCTGTAACGCCGTAACGCGCCACCCAATCCTGCTCCAACCGCACCATCCAACTGGCATGCGGTTCTGGCAGGGCTGGCCCCAATTCATCCGGGGACAGGGTCGCGATGCCCAGTTCCAGCGCATCAAACCGTGCGCGATCCTCGGCCGGCAATTTGTCCAAATCCAGTACCGTGCTCAGGCCCCAGACATCCGGGTCCTGCATCTGTGCTTGCGCCTCAGGTGACATGATGAAATTGGCCAGCACCATCGCACCGGCCTTGGCATTGGCATTGTAAGGGATGGCAACAAAGCTCGCGTTCCCCAATGTGCCACCTTTCAAGACAAAGGTCCGCGCGGTTTCGGGTAACTCGAAATTAGCAATCGCGCTGGAAGCCTCGTTCGGGTTGAAGGTGATCGCAATGTCAATCTCTCCATCCGCGATCAATTGCGTCTGGCGCGATCCGTTCTGCGGATAAGCGCGCCCCTCTCTCCACAAGGCGGGTGTCAACCGATCCAGCGCCGTCCACAATGGGGCCGTGACCGCATCATAATCGGCTTCATCCACAGGTGTTTGCAGGATCGCAGGATCTGCAGTCAATTCGATCAACGCCTGTTTCAGGAAGGTGGACCCCAAGAAATCCGGTGGCTGAGGATAGGTGAACCGTCCGGGATTGGCGATCGCCCAATCAATCAGCGCAGGGATGGAGGATGGCGTTTCAGTCAGGCGCGCGCTGTCATAGATAAACACCACTTGCGCCATGCCCCATGGCGCCTCTAACCCCTCTGTCGGGGTGGTGAAATCATTGATGACCGCGGCTTTGCCATCCACATCCACATATTGCCAACTGGGGATGTGTTCGGCCCATGGCCCAAATAGCAGCCCCTGGCGTTTCATCGATGCAAAGTTTTCACCGTTGATCCAGATCAGATCGACCGCGCCACCCTGATCCTGCCCGGCCGCCTGTTCCGCCACAACCCGGCTGACCGCATCTGCCGTATCTGTCAGCTTGACATGTTCGACCGTGACGCCGTGGCGTTCCTCAACCTGATCGCCGAGCCAATTTATGAATTCATTGATCTGCTGTGACCCACCCCAGGCATTCCAATAGACGGTCTGGCCGCGCGCCTCTTCTAACACGGCGGGCCAATCCGCAGGATCGGGTTCTGCGGCCGCGACAGATGTTGTCGCGACTGTTAGGGCCGCGGCAATCCAGTTTTTCATCAAATATCCTCCGATTTGCCGGGTGTGGCATCATTTTTGTCAGGTAGAGAGTTCGTTGCGGGAAAGACCTTTTGCGCCAGCGCGATCCGGGAAAACCCGGTCACAAAACACAATGTCCCAAACGCCCACGCCATGGGGGCGAAATGGTCTGGCCACACGCAAAGCGCTGCGAAAAACGCGATGGTTTCCGTCCCTTCCAGCAAACCGCCGGTGAAATATAGCGATTTCACCCCGCGCGCGCTGGTTTCCATTTTGCGCTTTTCGGCAAGGATGGCGAAGCCCAGAAAACTTGTGCCGTTAAAGTAAAAGCTGACCAACAGAAACGCCCCGGCCATGCCGTTGGCGGCGGGGTCCAGCCAGACGAATGCCATTGGGATTGCCCCGTAAAACAGGAAGTCAGCCGCAATATCCAGATAGCCGCCAAAATCGGTTTTCTGCGTGGCGCGCGCGACCGCTCCATCTAAACCGTCCGCAACACGGCTGGCCAGCAAGGGGATCAGCGCCGCACCAACCACACCTAGTGCAATCATCGCAGCGGCGAGCAATCCCAGACCAAGACCTATCAGCGTAACTTGATTTGCAGTAACCCCCCGGCGCGCCAATACCGGGCCTGCCAGATTCAGGATCGGATCAATGACTTTTCTGGCGACACCATCCAGCATTATGGGTTCCCTGCTTTTCCTTTCTTCTGAAAGGATCAGGGGTGTTTTGCAACCGGCCCAACGATTTTGTGACCACAAAGGTTGAAAAAGAAACCGGGTCAAACTTTGACCCGGTTCACAACACTTCAGATATGTCCGATGATCAGTTGATCAAACCAGCATGGCGCATGGCGGCATCCAATTGGGATTTGGTGCTATCCAGCAACCCACTCAAAGGCAAGCGCACCTCGTCCGAACAATGGCCCAGCTGCGACAGGCAGTATTTTGCCCCAACAAGTCCCGGTTCGACGAAAATCGCCTCGTGCAGTGGCATCAACCGATCCTGATATTCCAGCGCTTTGGCAAAATCTCCGGCTAGCGTGGCCTCCTGAAACTCTGCACACAGACGCGGTGCAACATTGGCCGTGACCGAGATACAGCCCACACCACCATGGGCGTTGAAACCCAGCGCGGTCGCGTCCTCGCCAGACACTTGGACAAAATCCGCACCACAAGTGGCACGTTGCTGCGACACGCGCGCAATATCACCTGTGGCGTCTTTGACCCCGATGATTCGCGGCAATTTTGCCAATTCGCCCATGGTTGATGGTGACATATCGACAACAGACCGGCCTGGAATGTTGTAGATCACGATGGGCAGATTACAGGCGTCATGCAGCGCGGTGAAATGGGCAATCAGGCCACGTTGAGTTGGTTTGTTGTAATACGGGGTCACAACCAGTGCCGCATCGGCGCCGACTTTTTCAGCATGCTGGATCAGACGAATGCCTTCGGCGGTGTTGTTTGACCCGGCCCCGGCAATCACCGGAATACGGCCCGCAGCGGCCTTAACCACTTCTTCTATAACGGTTTCATGCTCACGATGGCTCAATGTTGGGCTCTCACCTGTGGTTCCCACAGGCACCAAACCATGGGATCCTTCGGCAATGTGCCATTCAACCAGTTTCTTGAGCGTATCAATATCCAGCTGGCCGTCTTTGAACGGCGTGATCAGAGCGGGAAAAGACCCTTTGAACATGATACGCATCCTTCTCGTAAGTGTGACGTGCAAACTGAGTCGCACAGGGGTAAAACTCGGCGGAACCTAGCCAGCTTCGGCTCCCTTGCCAAGATTTTGCATTGAAGGAAAGGGGGGGTGCGCTAAAATCTGATGCCTAAGGGGGCGGGATGTGAAAGGTCATTGACGTGCGCAGACTGCTGACTGCCCTGATTTTCTGCTTTTTTGGCTGCTCTGTGTCACTTGCACAGCAAGCGCCGCTTGTCCCGGTCATGGAACATGTTCGGGCCGATGAATGGGATGCCGCCTATGTCGCGGCCCGCCGGATCAGCCCTGTGGCACGCGATATCGTATCCTGGCGGCAATTGCGCGCCGGCGAAGGCGAGCTAGCCGACTATCTGAACTTTCTAGGTCGGAATGCAAATTGGCCTGGTCTGGACAAGGTTCGACGCCAAGGCGAGGCAACTCTGACGCATAATAGCTCTGCAAACGATGTTTTGGCTTTGTTTCGCGATGCGTCCCCGCAAACCGCAAATGGAGCCTATCATCTGTCACGCGCCTTGCGTCAATCCGGCCAAGACGAACACGCCGACCAACTGCTTGTTGATGCCTGGCAATCCATGGCCATGACAAATGGCGAGGTCACGCATCTTCTGGCGGAATATGACGAAGTGTTGCGGCCTCATAACGTTGAGCGCATGGATATGCTGTTGTGGTCGGGTGACACGGACAGTGCCAAGGCATTTTTGCCCCATGTCGGTGCAGATTGGCAAAAGCTTGCATCCGCGCGGATCGGTTTGCGCAAGACGCGCCGCGGGGTTGATGATTTGATTGGTGCGGTTCCTGCATCATTATCCGATCATCCCGGACTGGCTTATGAGCGGTTCCTGTGGCGCATCCGCAAAGGAAAAGAGGCAACAGCGCTGGAGCTGCTGCGCGATCGCAGTCAGAGCGCCGACACCCTTGGCCAGCCATCCCGATGGGCCGGTCACAGGCGTCAGTTTGCGCGCGCTCTTATGCGCGATGGCCACCCCCGCGACGCTTATGCGCTTGCATCATCACATCATTTGACCAGCGGCAGCGCCTATTCTGATCTTGAGTGGCTGTCTGGGTATTTGGCGTTGCGCAAGCTCAATGATCCTGAGACCGCGCTCAGACATTTTCGCAGGGTCCGGGCGGCGGTTTTCACCCCGATCAGCCTGGGACGCGCAGGATATTGGGAGGGCTTGGCTCAAGAGGCGCTCGGCAATTATGACGAAGCTCAGATCGCATTTGCTTTCGCTGCTGAATACCAGACCAGCTTTTACGGCCTGCTTGCCGCAGAACGATCCGGAATGTCCTTTGACAACGAGCTGGTGGACAATGAAACTTTCCCGGATTGGAAACAGGCTAGTTTCCTACAAAATCCCGTCACACAGGCGGCGCTGTTGTTTCAGCAGGCGGATGAACTGAACCTTGCTGAATGGTTCCTACTGCATGTGGCCGAAGGGTTGAGCCGAACCGAACTGGGCCAGCTTGGGACCATGGCCCTTGATCTGGAAGAGCCACATTTGGCTGTGCGCATCGGAAAACACGCCGCGCAGCAGGGCCATGTTCTGATCGGCTCTTACTTCCCTGAACATCCGTTGATCGACGAAGAGCTGTCCACCGTTCCCGAACTCGCCCTGGCGATCGCACGGCGCGAAAGCGAGTTTGACACCGGCGTCACCAGCCCGGCCGGGGCCCGGGGCCTGATGCAGTTGATGCCCGCCACCGCGCGGGGCGTCGCCCGAAATCTTGGTGTTGACTACAAACCAGCAGCGCTGTTGACCGATTGGCGCTACAACGCGCAACTGGGCACAGCGTATCTGGAGGAGCTGACCGAAGAATTCGGCCGCAGCTATGTTCTGGTCGCAGCGGCCTATAATGCGGGGCCAAGCCGGGTGCACAGTTGGATCGAACGGTTTGGCGATCCAAGGCAGGATGACATCGACCCGGTCGACTGGATCGAACATATTCCGTTCAAAGAGACGCGAAACTACGTGATGCGCGTGATGGAATCGCTTCCCGTCTATCGGGTCCGACTGTCCGGAGAGGCCGACCGGATCAGGCTATCACAGGAATTGCGATCAACGCCGGCTGGTTTGTAACTTCAGACGCTGACGTCGATGTTCGCGCAAAAGGGCAAATATACCTGCGCCGATGATCAGGGCAGCCCCGATCGTCACATTCCATTTCAGAGTTTCGCCAAACACCAGCATTCCGATCATTGCACCGAATACCAACTGGAAATAGGCAAAAGGTTGCACCGCGCTGGCCTCCGCCACCTCATAGCATTTGATCAAGAGCCAATGCCCCCCGGCCCCGGTCAGGCACAGGATCGCCATCCAGCCATAGTCCGGCAAGCTCATCGGTTCCCAGAACCACACGCCCACTGCTGTCATCCCGACAGCACCCACTGTCCCCGTCCAAAAGAAACTAACCGCTGTGCTGTCTTTCAGGGCCGCTTTTCGCGTCAGTAGCCCGTAGAGCGCAAACATGAAGGCCGACAATAGAGGGATCAGAGCCAGGGGCGAGAACACCCCAAAACCGGGCTGCAAAATGATCAGGATTCCGACGAAGCCCACGACAATCGCCATCCATCGCCGCCAGCCCACAGCCTCCCCCAGCACCGGGCCTGACAGGGCCGCGATCAGCAGCGGATAGCAGATAAACACCGCGTGGCTTTCAATAAGCCCAAGATAGGTGAAGGCTAACACCATCACACATATCTCTGCCGCCAACAGCAAACCGCGAAAAGCTTGCAGAAAGGGTTGTTTTGTTGCCGCTGCCGCGCGGACGCCGCCGGGTTTTCTGGCGGAAATGGCAATGACGAAGGCAGCAAAAAACCAATAACGGATCATCACCACCAGAAAGACATTGTAGCTGCTGGCCAGATGGCGCGACAACGCATCTTGGGTGGCAAAAACAAATGTGGTCAGGATCATCAGCCAGATGCCAAGTCGGGTATTGGAATTGTTCATTCCCGCCCCTCCAACCACCCGACAGACATATGGCGTTTGCGACCATAGCCCGGGCGACGCGTCACCTCAAATCCAGCCTCAGACAGCGTCCGGCGCACGAAACCCGCAGCGGTATAGGTGGCAAAACTGCCATCGGGGGACGTGTGATCAGCCACCGCCTGCATCAGACCCGCGTCCCAAAGCTCTGGGTTCTTCGAAGGCGCAAACCCGTCCAGAAACCACGCATCCGCGTGCCCGGTCCAGCTGGGCAAGGTTTCGCGGGCATCGCCCACGATAACCTCGGCCACCATGCCGTGCATTTCAAACACGCGATGTCCGTCCCGCCATTGATCCACAAAAGGGCGGGCGATTTCCTTGATCCGCGGGAAGGCCACAAGGGCCCGCTCAATATCCTCTGCTGACATTGGGTAGGCCTCAAAAGAGGTGAAATAGAGCGTGCCCGACTGGCCAGAGCCGCGCCATGCCTCTAACACCGCCAACATGTTCAACCCAGTACCAAAGCCAAGTTCGGCGATGTGAAAGTCGGGCTTGAACCGGGCGGGCAGATCATTTCCCTCCAGAAACACGTGGCGTGTTTCGGCCAAACCATCGGAGATAGAGAAATAGGGGTCATCAAAATGACAAGAGACCGGCACCTGCCCATCCCGCCATTCGATCTGTGCCTGCTGGTCCTTGCTCATGGGATGCCTTAATACCCGGTCAACGGAGTGAGCATTAACAGGGATCGCAGGTTTGGCAATGGCGGATGTCACGATCAGGGGGGCGGGGATTTTTGGCTTGTCAATTGCCTGGGAATGTCTGCGACGCGGCGCCCGGGTGCGTGTGATTGATCCAAACGGGGTTGGCGCGGGTTCTAGCGGAGGTTTGGTGGGCGCGCTATCCCCCCACACACCTGAAAACTGGAATGATAAGAAACAGGTTCAGTTCGACAGCCTGATCACGGCAGAGGTGTTCTGGGCCGAGGTGGACGCAGCATCAGGGCAGTCTTCCGGTTATGGTCGCGTCGGACGGCTTCAACCCATTGCTGATGAGCGCGGGCTTGAATTGGCCCGTGCCCGCGCGACAGAGGCCGAAACGCTGTGGCAGGGCCAAGCAACGTGGCAGGTCATTGCCGCAGATCAGGCAGAAGACTGGGCACCCTCATCCCCAACGAGTTGGCTAATCCATGACACGCTTAGCGCCCGCATGCATCCCCGACAGGCATGCACCAGCCTTGCCGCCGCCATTCAAGAATCTGGCGGTCAGATATTGGCGGAGAGTCCAGACATTGGGCCCGTTGTTTGGGCAACCGGGTATCAGGGCCTGTTGGACCTATCAGAGGCATTGCGACAACCCGTCGGAAACGGTGTGAAGGGTCAAGCCGCGTTGTTGGAGTATGACGCCCGTGGCATGCCACAACTGTTTGTCGATGGTTTGCACATCATTCCCCATGCCGATGGCACCACTGCCATCGGGTCCACCAGTGAGCGGGACTTTGATGATCCGAAGTCAACGGACCAAGACCTCGAAGACATTATCGCCAAAGCCCGTGACACCTGCCCCTCTTTGCGCGACGCCCCGGTCTTGGAGCGGTGGGCCGGGGTGCGGCCCCGCGCGAAAAGTCGGGCCCCTATGTTAGGATCATGGCCCGGTCGCACGGATCATTTCATCGCCAATGGCGGTTTCAAAATCGGATTTGGCATGGCCCCCGTTATTGCCCGGATGATGGCTGATCTGGTTCTGAATGGTCAGGACAGCATTCCAGAGACGTTCAGAGTCGAGGCAAACCTATGATGCCCATTTACCGCTGGCGCGTATAATCTGACGCCCATCCGCCCCACGTATCCACAGATTTTGTCCGGCCCGACAAAAATCTGCCTCTTCGCCTTGCATCAAGGGGGAGGTTGATCGAAATGAAAACGTTGTCAGCGGCCCCAATTCCCGTTCCGCTTTCAACATCAACATCTGAGCTAAAATCGGGCCGTGAACCACCAGGCCGCTGTAACCTTCGTCATTCTGTGCGTAATCCTGATCATAATGGATGCGATGCCCATTTAGGGTCAGGGCGGAATATCTGAACAGAAGCGTGGTGGAAAACTGCATTCTTTCACAGCTTTTCTCATCATTGCGGGCCTTAGGCGCGATCGGGGTCGGTGCCTCCGGATCATGTTCCGCCCGGTAGATCAGGTCCTGATCTTCGATCGTACATAGCTGATCCTGTTGCCAAATCTCATGCCGGATCGTGACCATCGCCAACGGGCCGGTCCGCCCGCTCTTTTGATCCACCCTGACAACGGTCGAGCGTTTTTCCGCGTGAATGCCCGCTAAAATCGGTGCGTTGAACTGAAGTCGCCCCCCCGCCCACATACGCCGGTGAAGGCCCAAATCAGGCACGAAACTCCCGATCCGCGTATGACCATCCCACCCCAATTCAGTAGGCGGCTGAACATCCCAGAAATAAATCTGATGAAAGAAGGCGGGCAGTGGATCGCCATAACTAAACCGATCAGCCAACCCTAGCGCGGCTGATAGTGCTGAGGCGCGTGCCGGATCGATCTGGCAGCTTGCCACTTGCTGTCGCCCAACAGCACCCAATACCAAATCGCGATCGCCTTGCTGGCTCAATCCCGCTCTGCCTCCGCTCTCAACCTGTCCATCAAGGTCTGAAGGGTCGTGAGATAGCGCTCATTTGTCAGCGTACCATCGTCATCGAACTCTCTCGCAGCACCGGCAATCATGACCTCTGGCCCGGTCAGCAATCGGGGCTGAAAGGGCGTCAATGCAAGGCGCAGGGAATATTGCGCCCGCGCGCCGCCCGCCCGACCTGCCGCTGCCGACATGATCGCCACGGGTTTGTCCAGCCATGGCTTTCCCTTGGTCCGACTGACCCAATCCAAAGCGTTTTTCAGAACGCCCGACATGGCCTGATTGTATTCCGGGGTCGAAATCGCCACGGCATCAGCAGCAGCAATCTGATCCGCCAAAGTTTGAACGGCGCTGGGTATGCCCTGAGCGTCCTCCACATCTCCATTGTAAAGTTGCAAATTCAGATCGGCGACGGTCGGCTCCACCCCGAACAGTCTGGCGGATTCTGCCACCAGTTTCCGATTGACGGAACCGGTGCGAAGCGACCCGGATATCGTTAACAACGTTGGTACGGTCATTATTTTCCCTGCCTTGGCGACTGATTGGACCCTGACCATATTGTCCCGCCGAAGCAACCCCAACACACGCACAGTTGAGATGAACCAATGCACAACCCAGCATGTGTAACCAATTGTTAACCATGTTGCCCGAAGCTCGACTAAAACAGAGCCGACATGCGATCCCAGTTTCTGATCTTTGCGATCCTTCTTGTTACGGCCTGCAATGGTCCGAGCCCTGCCCTGCGCGGGTCAGAGGGTGAAGAGGTGGAGGTCGAAGGCAGTCGATTTCTGGTCTATCGCCGCGGAATTCAGGCCGAAGCCATACGCACCAGTTTCGAATTTCCTGCAACCGTCCGCCATATCTTTCCAAAGGCCGCAATCGCGATAGAACACGCCACCGGGTGCCCGCCCCATATCGCCTCGATGACCGGGGATGCCGCGCATATCAAGGCGGATTTAAACTGCCCAGAGGCGCGGAAACAGGTTTACTGACCTGCGGTGGCGAATGTTTCCCGGCACTCAGGCAAGGCGCACGAAATGATCAGCGGTACGCCCCCGACGGCAAGCTGGCTGTGATTATTGCTGTTTAACGTTACGGTCAGGGTTTCGGCATCCTCTGGCACAGCGCCGATATGGAACCAAGGTCCATAAATGCGCGCAATCTTTACGCCATCCACATAGACATGAGCGTGACCCTCACCCGCGACGTGAGGGCCGTTCACATTGTCCGGTGCAAAGCGGAAGTTCTGCGTCTTAAGTTCAAGGTTCCAGCCACCGGGTTCGGAATGCAGGACCATATCCAAACTTGGAGCGAGCAAATCCGCAGAAAAATCAATCATGGCATCGTGACTATGGGATGCCGCATGACCCTCACGAACGGCTTCCTCTGCCCCATGATCGTGCGAACCATGATCATGGCCGTCGAGCGTTGCGCCGGTGGACACAGCCAACAGAAACCCGAAACCGGTGCCGAAAAAGAGAGCGATTACAATAAACGCAAGTGTTTTCTGCATGATAATATCTTTCAGATACGTCGGGCCACTATTGCGGCCCGACTATCCAATCAGCTGCTTAAGCAGATTCACGTGACCAGAAATGGCCCGCAAAGGTACCCAGCATCGCCCAGGCAGCAAGACCAACGCCAAGCGCGCGGGCGGCAAATTCGCCCGCCAGTTCCGGCGGAACGGGGCCTGCAAATTCATCTGGATGCGGCGCGCCGATCACATGCGGCGCCAAAAGCAGAATGATACCCACACCCCACATCGCCCAGCCGCGACCAAAGGCGATCAGCCACAATGCGACAGCCGTCGCTGTAACCGTGCCGAACCACCAAACCTGACGCTCACCAACATCAGCGGCGGCCGATCCCGGCAGTTCCGGTGGCAGGCCAAATGCAGGGGCAAGCTGTACCGCGATCCATCCGGCGACACCCCAGATCATCCCGGTGCGGGCGTCGATCTTCGCCCCGCGTTCAGCGGCCAAAGACATACCGGCCACCAAGAGCAAACCATAGCCGACATAAATCAGGGCCGTGAACAGAACACTCAGCCCATCCCGCATGATATTGACGCCTTGCGCGGCTAACAAATCATGCGCATTGGCCCCGGTCGCGGCGCCGAAATGCACAAGATCGCCGCCCTCGTACAGCTCTGAATGCAGCAATACGGGTTGCACGAATGACAGTTGCAGCACGGCGGCAATCAGCCCTGCTGCAAACCCAGCGAACAACGCGCTGGTCAAAATTTTCTGGAACATGGTTTAGTGGCAGGGGAAGCCAGTTGCGTGACGCATGTCATGTGCCGCGTCATGCAAAGTTGCCGCCTGTACGTGGCCAGCCAGAGTGATGATGCCGAGGCCCAAAACAGCGGCGCTGAGTACAGCAAAGGCCGAGCTGCGGACGGAGGCGGTGGTTTTAACCAGAGTTGCCATTTTCGTTCTCCTATTCCCTGTCACACCCGACAGGGTGGGGTTTTCTGTTTTATGCTCGGCCGGTCTCCTGGCTCGCGGATCAGATGCCTGCGCCGCCTTCCCGGGTTGCCCCAGTGGCATGTGGCGCACGCTTTCCGCTTACAGTCGCGGGGGCGGCCGGGGCTTTGGATATCCTCACCCCATTCCCATTTCACCCTGACGCATCGCGCCAAAGGAACCGTGCATCCCCCCTTGTGCCTCCGCAGAGCGTTTCCGGTCAAGTAGATTCGCGGCAGCGTAGATAGATTTTCCGACTTATATTAATCCGACGCCAACATATATCCGGCACCCCGTACGGTCTGTAGGTATCGCGGCTGTTTTGGGTCGGTTTCCAACTTGCGGCGCAGACGGGTGATTTGCACATCCACCGCCCGTTCCTGTGCCTGCCCACCGTCCCGTCCGCTATTGCGGCCCAGTTCCTCAACCAGTTGCCCACGGCTGAACGGCTCCCCGGGTTTTGCCGAAAATATCTTCATCAACTGCGCTTCTGTTGCGGTCAGACGAATTTGTTCCTCCCCTTGCCACAGCTCACCCCGTTCCACGTCATAGCGCACTATTCCCAGAACCAGCATCTTCGGCCCCTGGTCTGCGATCGCCGGTTGTGGCACCCGCCTGAGAATGGCGTTTATCCTCAGCAGCAATTCCTTGGGCTCAAACGGCTTGGCCAGATAGTCATCAGCGCCGGCCTGCAAGCCCCTGATCCGATCTTCGGTTTCTCCTTTTGCTGTCAGCAACATAATCGGGGTACCTACACCCTCGGCGCGCAAGGCCTCCGTCAGGCTCACACCATCTTCGCCTGGCATCATCACATCCATGACGATCAAATCGAATTCCAGCCCCGACAGGATACGCCGGGCATGGGCAGCATCGCGCGCAATCGTCACCCAGAACCCATGACGCACGAGAAACTGTTTCAGCAACGTGCGGATGCGTTCATCATCATCGACAATCATCAGATGCGCGTCAAATTCCGCCGTCATGATCGCACCTCCCGCAATGTGTTGAAGTGTCGGCGCAAGGCCGGGTCCATCATCGCCTCTAACACCTGCCTGAACCCACGCACTGCATCGGGGCCAGCGGCACGATAGGCGGCGCGCATCCGGCTGCGTTGCGCTTCTGACAATTCTCGTTCCAATTCGGTTCCCTTTTCAGTCAGGCGAAGATGACGTTCGCGTTTGTCCTGAGTGCCCACGCGGCTTTCGACCAGGCCATCCTCGATCAGCGCCCGCAGCACCCGGTTTAAGGATTGCTTGGTCACGCCCAGAATGGACAGCAGATTGTTCACCGTGGTCCCCGGCTGTCGGTTGATGAAATGCAAGGCCCTGTGATGGGCGCGCCCGTAGGAATGGTTTTCCAGGATACGGTCAGGGTCCGCCGTGAACCCACGATAGGCGAAAAACATCGCCTCGATCCCCTTGCGTAACTGCTCATCGGTTAGATACAGCAGCCCTTCACCTCCGGAAGACCCGTCCGACATAACGCCCCTCTCACTTTTTTTGTCATCTGGCGCGATTTTATGTCAGTGTTATTGACTTTCCAAGAATCAATTCGTAACAACTGTCAGTTTTCGCGCAATTTTACGTCCGATGCGGACATATTTGCGCAACAATCGTAAAATCACCCCGCTGGGGCGCACTGCAAAGGGATTTAGAGATGGCCTCTTATGACGACCGCGATGGCAAAATCTGGATGGATGGCAAGCTGATCGACTGGCGTGATGCCAATGTGCACATCCTGAGCCACGCAATGCATTATGCGTCTTCGGTGTTTGAGGGAGAGCGTGCCTATAATGGCAAGATCTTCAAAAGCCGCGAACATTCGGAACGCCTGCATTTCTCTGCCGGTCAGCTTGATTTTCAGATCCCTTTCACCGTCGATGAGCTTGAGGCCGCCAAACAGGAAATCCTGACTGCCAACGGCTTTACCGATGCTTATGTACGTGCGGTTGCCTGGCGCGGCGCGGGTGAAGATATGGGTGTCGCCTCTGCCCGCAATCCGGTTCGCGTGGCCATCGCCGCTTGGGAATGGGGCGCCTATTACGGTGACGCCAAGATGAAGGGCGCAAAGCTCGACATTTCCAAATGGAAGCGGCCCAGCCCGGAAACCATTCCCAGCCATGCCAAAGCAGCAGGCCTTTACATGATCTGCACGCTGTCCAAACACGCGGCAGAGGCCAAAGGCTGTTCCGACGCCATGATGTTCGACTATCGCGGTTATGTGGCCGAAGCGACCGGCGCCAATATGTTCTTTGTCAAGGATGGCGAGGTGCACACCCCGCTGGCCGATTGCTTCCTGAACGGCCTGACCCGTCAGACCGTTATCGGCATGCTGAAAGATCGCCAGATCAAGGTTCATGAACGCCACATCATGCCTGGCGAACTGGAAGGGTTTGAACAATGCTGGCTGACCGGCACCGCGGCAGAGGTTACCCCCGTCGGCAAGATCGGGGATTACAATTTCGAAGTCGGCAGCATCACCCGCGATATTGCCGAAGGGTACGAAAAACTGGTTCGTGAATAGCCGGAAACAATTGCCCGAACATGTACAAGGCAGGAGGCTTCTCCTGCCTTATTCTTTGCCTTAAACCTCGACGGCCAAATCTTTCAGGATCGGGCAATCCGGTCGGTCATCTCCGGCACAACAATCGACCAAATGCGCCAAGGTGTCCCGCATTTGGGACAGTTCCAGCAACTTCATGTCGATCTGTTCCAGATGGCTTTGTGCTAATCTTTTTACATCTGAACTTGCCCGGGACTGATCCTCATACAGCGCCATCAAAGTGCGACAATCCTCAATCGAAAATCCAAGCGACCGTGCCCGTCCCAAAAAGGCAAGCTTGTGCAGATCACCCGGGGAAAAACTGCGATACCCGTTCTGGTCACGGGCCGGATTGATCAGCCCGATATCCTCGTAATAACGGATCGTTTTTGCAGGCAGCTTGGCCTTTGCGGCCACATCTCCGATATTCATCTTGCCTCCTTACCCCTGACATTCCGCAGTCGTAATGCATTGGACAGCACAAAGACTGATGAGAGCGCCATCGCCCCCGCCGCCAAAGCCGGCGACAGAAGGATACCAAAGACCGGGAACAGAACACCAGCCGCGACCGGGATCAGGGCAATATTGTACCCAAAGGCCCAGAACAGGTTCTGACGGATGTTGCGCATGATACGGTTGGAGACGTCAATGGCCTGCTCGACACCTTGCAAATCCCCCGCCATCAAAACAACATCGGCCGCTTCGATGGCGATATCCGTGCCTGTGCCAATTGCGATCCCAACATCGGCCGTCGCCAGAACCGGCGCATCATTGATACCGTCACCGACAAATGCGACCTTTCTGCCTTCGGCCTTTAGACCGTTCAATGCATCGACCTTCTGATCTGGCAGCAGTTCAGAATGGACAACATCTATACCCAGTTCACCGGCAATCGCGCGCGCGGCGACGGTGTTATCACCAGTCATCATGACGATTTGCACGCCCCTGCCCTGCAAGGCAGTGATCACACTTTGGGCGTCAGGACGAATTGTGTCGGACACGGCCAGAACGGCAGCCGGTTGATCGTCTATAGTTGCATAAAATGGCGTTTTCCCCTGCGTGGCCCAACCCTGCCCGATGGTGATCAATTCCGATATATCGATGCCCTCCCGGGCAAACAGCCGATCCGCGCCAACCATCACCATGTGCCCCTCTACCACTGCTTCCAGCCCATATCCGGGATGCGCCTGAAACGATGACACCGCTGCAGGCTCACCTTCATATGCCTCAAGGATTGCGGTTGAAATCGGGTGTTCGGATTGCGCCTCTACAGACGCAATCAGGCGCAAGGCCTGCGCATTGTCAAAACCGTTCGCTGTCTTGAAATCAACCATGCGGGGCTTGCCCAAAGTCAGAGTGCCCGTCTTATCAAAAGCGACTGTGTCCGACTCCGTCAACCGGTGCAACGCGTCGCCCGTGTTGAACAGAACACCCAATTGCGCGGCCCTTCCGGTGCCGACAACGATTGATGTCGGCGTCGCAAGCCCCATGGCACAGGGGCAAGCGATGATCAGCACCGATACCCCCGCAACAAGGGCATGAGTCAGAACCGGCTCTGGGCCAAGAAACAGCCAGACCACCACCGTCAGGATCGCAACGCCCAACACCGCCGGGACGAACCAAAGCGTAATCCGATCAACCAAATCCTGCACGGGCAGCTTTGTATTCTGCGCCCGCTCGACCATCTTGACGATCTGCGCCAGAACCGTATCCGCACCAACCGCCGTGGCGCGATAGCGCAGGGCACCTGTTGTGTTCACCGTACCGCTATGCACCTTGGCGCCGATATCCTTTGCAACGGGAATAGGCTCGCCCGTCAGCATGCTCTCATCCACATGAGAGGCCCCTGAAATCACCTCCCCATCCACGGCGATCTGCTCTCCGGGTCGCGCCAGGATCACATCCCCGATACGAACCTGGGCAATAGGCATTTCGGAGGGTGTGCCATCTTGCTCCACCAGCGCAACTTTTGGCTGCAACCCGATCAGGCGCCGGATGGCTTCCGATGTGCGCCCCTTTGCCCGGGCCTCCAGAAATCGGCCCAACAGAATCAGCGCAACGATCATAACGGCTGCCTCAAAATAGACCGCGCGCGATTGTTCTGGCACCAGATGCGGCGCAAAGGTCACCACCGTGGAATAGACCCAGGCCGCCAATGTTCCCACCGCAACCAGAGAATTCATTTCCGGCGCTCCGCGCATTAACGCTGGTATTCCTTTTACCACAAACACCCGGCCCGGCCCCACCATGACAGCACTCGTCAACGCAAATTGAATGATCAGATTTGCTTTCATCCCAATCGTCTGCATGATCAGATCTTTGATCGCAGGCACGTGATGCCCCCCCATCGACAGGACAAAAACAGGAAATGCCAGCACAAGAGCCAGAACAAAGTTCTTCTGCAAATTGAGAGTGTCTTGCTGATGAGGATCAGACGCGGTCCCGACGCCGTCATCAACACTGTCCTGAATAGGGTAACCCGCATGATCGAGCGCATTTGCCATCTGTGCGCGCACCGTTGGAGTGTCATAGGTCACCTCGGCGGTTTCGGTGGCGAAATTGACCTTGGCCTCCGAAACGCCATCAACCCCCAACAACGCTCGTTCAGCGCGGGCGGCACACGACGCGCAGGAAAGGCCGGATAGATGAAATGTAGCGGTCTGCGACATGGCTTGATCCAATTGAAAAGTGATCTTCAATCGATCATATAGGGCTTCCAGTAACTGGAAGGTCAAGTCTTTGTGCACAAATTATTGGCAAAGAATATCCTCATCCATGATCGCGGCATCCGCTGATCAAAAGAAGTCGCCAGGATAACATGCTTTAGATTCTAAGATCCCTCGCGTACGAGGCGATACACCCCTTCGGGCAGGTCCAGAGCAGCAGCAAGGTCGTTTAACTGGGAAATCGACAAGACAATCTTCTGCACCTGGTCGGTACGGGGATCCAGTTGCTCCAGACTGACACAATCCTCAAAAGCCTGAATGGTGATATCTTCCTGCAGATGGGCCCCGGGCTCATCCACAAGGGTGATGACGGTCGCGTCAAAATCGTGCTCGATGGTAAACATGGGGCAAAGATTACGTCGTCGGCGGGGGATTGCAAGCGGGCAAAAATCTTGGTCTTCCCTCTGGCAACACCTGCGCCCTGTGCTAAACATTCGTTATGAAAACGTATCTCGTGACCGCCTTTGCCAGCCTTCTTGCAGCGCTCGCTTTAACAGCCTGCGTTGAAACCACGTCCTCTGCCCCGGTTGAACGAAAACCGGCACCACAGGTTTCGCCGTTGCCTGCTTCGATCGCCGTCAGAAATTTTGACGTGGTCGTTGCCCGCATGGAGCCGGTGATCGAGCGTGAATGCCGCAATCGCCGGCGCGGGATAAACTGCGATTTCAACATCGTCGTTCATCCAGATGCTGACCTGCCGCCGAATGCGTTTCAGACATTGGACAAAAATGGTCGGCCCGTGATCGGCTTCACACAAAAACTAATCGCCAATATGCAAAATCGGGACGAAGTGGCCTTTGTCGTCGGGCATGAAGCCGCACATCACATTCGTGGACATATCCCCAAGACGCAGCAAAACGCCGTTACCGGTGCGTTGATCGGCACGATCATCGCCGCCGGACTGGGGGTTGAGGCGCAGCCGGTACAAGATATCGGCGCCACGATCGGGGCGCGGCGTTTTTCCAAAGATTTCGAATTGCAGGCCGATGAACTTGGTACCATCCTAACCCATTTGGCCGGATATAATCCGGTGCGTGGCTCTGCCTATTTTCAGCGCATTCCAGATCCCGGCGACAAGTTTCTGGGCACGCACCCGCCGAATAATGATCGTCAGGCGATCGTACTTCGCACAGCCGAGAGGCTTTGATTTACATCAAGGCGCACCTTGCACCCTCCCCTCATGATCGCCTCCATCCATAAAGTGGAGAGGAGGACCACATGGATTATCCCCGAAACTATACCCGCCACGCGCGCTTGGTGGGTCAGATGGCCGATGCACTGGGTATCGATATTGAGGAAAAGACGATGCGCTCTGAACTGGCACCAGAAGCGCTGGATGGGGCCATTGGCAGATGCCAAGGGTGCAGTGATCCCAGTAATTGTCGCGAATGGCTGACGTCAAACACTGATGAGGCCGACACACCGCCCTCTTACTGCCGAAACATCGAGTTTTTCAGGTTGCTCAGCTGATCTGACGCCCGCTATGTCAGGGCATGGAGATATTTGACGGCATTCTCAGCGATCGTGGCTCGAAATACGCGGTGTCTGGCGGGTCGGTGCACAACCGGGCAGAAGCTCAGGACTTTATCAGGTCTTTATGTCGGCAGAAGAAATTCGCCAAGGCGACACATAACACATGGGCCGTGTTGCTGAACGATAGCCCCTTAAAAAACGATGATGGGGAAAGCGGCGCAGGTATGGTGATCCTGCGCATGCTGGAACGCGAGGGCTTGCAAAACCATATTGTCGTGGTCACGCGATGGTATGGGGGAACCAAACTTGGCGGGGACCGGTTCCGCCGCGTTCAGGATGCTGTGCGATACTATCTGGACAACAGAAATCACTGAATTCACGCCTGTTCAACTGCATGATCATGGTTAACTTAAACCTATTTCATGCCTTGTTGTTGCCACTTTGAGTTGTGATTTTACGCTACCACACATTCACGCGAATAGAGCTATGATGCACCAAACAAACTTCATCGACCGAGTCCGCACCAAAAGCGAACTGATCAAACCGCAACCGGCCCCCGTGCAATCGCCGACACCACCAGAAAGGCACAAACCCGGGTTCATAGAGGCGTTAAACACTGAAATACGCCCCATGCTGTCCGAAGCGGTCTGGATGGTTGCCCTTTCCGTGACATTCGCACTTCCTGCAATGTTGTGGCTGAATGTGCGCCCTGCCCATGCCGTTGTCTGCGCTGCGATCTTTATTCTGTGCGGAATGGCCTTGCGCCCGACGCGCACAAAATAACTGGTGGCTTTATCCACCCCTCAGAATTTCACTTGGCCGCAGCCGACCAAATCCATGACTTGAAGCGGGATTCGCGCCCTGCTAACGTCCTGACATGGCTGTCTGCTTTCTGACGCGCACGCCCGCTGCCAAAGGGGTGCCAACCTATTATCGCATTGAAATCACGCTGAACCTTTTCGGCGAATGGTCGGTTGTGTTCAACTGGGGGCCACGCGGCACGTATGGCCAGCAGCGCATAGCGCTCTTCAACGATTTGCGCACCGCCTCCCGGATTGCTGATCAGGTGCGTGAACGCATGCTCAGCCGGGGATACAACCGGGCATAAAGCCTTACAGCGCAGCGATATTCTGACCCCGTACTCAGCATCATGGCCATCGCTTTTACCCTAGTTAACCTCAGAGGGTTTTGCCGACATATCTAATCAATGCCGGTGTTTGAGATTAAAATATCCCGTCCTCAACTTCCTCGACGGAAAAGCCCAGCGCCTCCAGCCCATTTTCCAGATGATCAGACAAATGTGGTGTCCCGATTAGATAATCTGCCGTCGGGGTTGTGGCCTCATCGCGTGCAGTCTGCATCGCCTCTCTGATCTCTGCAGCGTCGAAACTGTCACGCCCGATCCACATCACCGCAACCAGACTGACAAGCTCATCCTCATTCAGGTTTTCAATATAGGCACGCAATTCGGCCTCTGCCGGGACAGCGTTGCCACGATGTGCACCACCATCGCCCAACCCGCCGCGGTCATAAAGTTCGCGCGACAGGAATATAACCTGAGCGATTTTTCCGGGGCTGATATCCAACATGTTTGTCTCCTTCTCGAAGACACTCTAATGCCAAGTATGCGCCCGGCTTTGATCCAACGCAAATCACGTTTTCTGACCCGAGCCGCACCGCTTGCTGTATATCTGGGGCAAATATACCTTAAACCACTGTTCCAGAGGCGTCCCGCCAATCTGCCCCATCGCTCCAGATCGGTTGCGCAAGGTCTGTGTCATAAATCATCGCACCGGCACCTGCCGCACCCGCAGTGGGCCGAGACGCAGTTGCATATTGACCAACCCGCACAGCCCCGTGGACGGCAACGTCACCCGTTGCAGCGGCCACCTGCAATCCTGTCACCCACCTGCTGCCATCGGCGCTGACCTTGATCGACCAGTCATCCGTTCCGGCTAGGCCCATCTCCGCCCGGCCGCTCCAGTTGGATTGAAAAAGCAGCGATCCTGTATCACCGCTGGCGGCTTTGTTGATCTTCAACTGATGGCCAGCGCCTGCGTGATTCAGCAATGTGGCGGGCGAAGAGACTGACAGCCGGTTCGTGGTATCAGAGGTTGCGTTCACCCCCAGCCCGGCCAGGTTCTCAAAATCCGCACCTGTCAGATTGGCAGAAACAGCCCCCCACGATGCCCCATCAAAAACGATAAGTTGCTGCAGGCTCACGTCAAATGCCAACATGCCTGCAACAGGCACAACATAAGTCCATGCAGGCCCTTCAAAGGCGGCAACCTTGCTATCCTGCCCGGCCCATTCCCCTGCGCCGCCTGTGGCGATGATGTACCGATCCCCAATCGCCGGACTGGTCGGTGGGGTGGCTTGTTGGCCCTGAATCCCCAGATGGACAAGGATATCCAGCAGGCGCAGCGCCTCGTTATGGGTCACGTGTTTCTGCGCTTGGGAGGCCGCGATGTAAGGCAATGAATGGATCGTTGTTTGGGTCATTGGGTCATCCGTCAAATCGGTAAAATCCCACGCAGTAGGAATAGGATTGGTTCAGATTTCTTTTTTACAGCGTTCGTCTTTTTAAGCATTCGTTCACCCTCTCCCCCTTGCACCAGAGCATCCGATACGCCATCTACGGTGCAAACGAACCGACCCGAAGGAAACGATACATGCTAGAGTTTGGCAGCACTCAGGCGGCCCCGACCGGCGCTGATCTGATCAAGGACGGATCAGAGGCGACATTCATGCAGGATGTGGTCGAGGCCAGCCAGGAGGTTCCGGTGATCGTCGATTTCTGGGCACCTTGGTGCGGCCCATGCAAAACGCTGGGCCCAGCGCTGGAGGCTGCAGTCACCGCAGCAGGCGGCAAGGTTCGCATGGTCAAGGTCGACATCGATCAAAATCAGGCGATTGCCACACAGATGCGCATTCAGTCGATCCCGACGGTCTATGCCTTTTATCAGGGTCAACCCGTTGATGGGTTTCAGGGCGCCCTGCCGCCCTCTGAAATCACGGCATTTGTGGAGCGTGTCGCGGATCTGGCCGGAGACGGTGGACTGACTGATGCGATTGCTGCCGCTGAAGAAATGCTGGAACAGGGCGCTGCTGCGGATGCCGCCCAAACCTTTGCCGCAATCCTTGGCGAAGACCCCAATAATGCAGCGGCCTATGGCGGCCTAGTGCGTGCCCACCTTGCGACAGGCGACACCGATCAGGCAGAGGCGATCCTGAATGGCGCCCCGGCAGAGATTAGCGATACCCCGGAACTGGAGGCCGCCCGTGCCCAGCTGGAACTGGCACGTCAGGCCGCAGACGCTGGCCCTGTGGCGGAACTCCGCACCCAGATCGAGGCGAACCCGGATGATCATGACACCCGTCTGGAACTTGCCAAAGCCCTGCATGCAAACGGGAATATCGAAGAGGCTGTCGATGAATTGCTGGAACTGTTCCGCCGCGACAGGGAATGGAATGACGGTGCTGCCAAGGCCCAGCTATTCACGATATTTGACGCACTGAAACCCAATGATCCAGTGGTGCTGAATGGCCGTCGCAAGCTGTCGTCGATGATCTTTGCCTAAATTGTATTCCGCGTTAGACTGCGCCCATGTTTTCCGCCGCTGATCTGCCGGATATCGTGCCGTTATTCCCGTTGCCCGGGGCTATTGTGCTGCCGCGTGGGCATCTGCCCTTGCAAATATTTGAACCCCGATACCTGGCCATGTTGGAAGATGCGCTGAAGACTCCGCATCGTTTTATCGGCATGATTCAGCCATTGGGGCAGGATGAGCGCAACCTGCATGCAATCGGCAGCGCAGGGCGCGTCAGTTCATTCGCGGAAACCGATGACGGGCGCTATATGATCACCCTGACAGGGATATCCAGGTTCAAAATTATCGAGGAAATTGATGGGTTTACAGCTTATCGCCGGGCACGCGTTTCCTGGACTGACTTTCATTCTGATCTGGCGCGCAGTGTACAGGACACCAAGTTTCAGCGCCAAAAATTCTTGGCTTTGCTACGCCGCTATTTAAGTGCCAATGAACTGTCGACGGATTGGGACAGCCTGAAAGAGGCTGGCGATGAGATTTTGATCAACTCGCTATCAATGATGTGCCCGTTTCAGTTTGAGGACAAGCAAGCCTTGCTGGAAGCGCCGACATTGGCCGACCGGCGCGAAACGTTGGTGACGTTGATGGAATATGCCCTGCACAGCGGCAGCAATGGGGATGTGATGCAATGACGACCGAAAAACCCTTTGACCCCAAAATGTTAGAGGCACTGATCTGCCCTGTAACGCATACCGGGTTACGCTATGATGCTGAAAAACAGGAACTTATATCCGACAGGGCGAAACTGGCCTTTCCGATCCGGGGCGGTATCCCGGTGATGTTGCCGGATGAGGCGCGCAAAATCGAAGACTAACGCTGTCTTTAACCATCTGTTAACCATGCATGGCGCACCCTGCCGGGATGAATGCGCCCCACATCAGAATCCTTATATCTATTTGTTTTACATTAGTTTTTTTCGCACTACCATCACAGGTATTAGCGCAGACATTGCGTGTCGCCACCTACAACACCGAATTGAACCGGGACGGCCCGGGCCTGCTGTTGCGCGACATCCGTCGCGGAGATGAACAGGCGGCGGCAGTGGCGGATGTGATTGCGCATGTCGCCCCGGATATCATCGTTTTGCAGCGCATTGATTTTGATCATGAATTGCATGCTCTTGGCGCGCTGGCGCAGCTTTTGTCAGACCGAGGCGCCCCCTACCCGCACCGCTTTGCCCTGCGGCCAAATACGGGCCTGCAAACAGGTTACGATCTGAACGGAAATGGCTGGTTGGGGGACGCGCAGGATGCGCAGGGTTACGGCGAATTTTCGGGCCAGAACGGCATGGCGATCGTGTCGAAACTGCCGTTTGTTGCGGATCAGGTTCGCGACTTTTCGGACCTGCTGATCGCCGAAATTCCGACGCTGCGACACGTCGGTGCAGCGTCGGTATTGCGTCGGTATGATTTTTGGCGCCTTGCGTCAGTCGCCCATTGGGATGTGCCGGTTCACCTGCCCGGCGGTGCAGTTCTGCACCTGCTGGCATGGCATGGATCGACACCGGCCTTTGACGGGCCCGAGGATCGCAATGGCCAGCGTGGTGGGTTGGAGGCACTATTCTGGGCCGATTATCTGGATGGCCTCTTGCCCGCCACACCACCTGCCGCCCCTGTCATCGTGATTGGCACGGCAAATATCGATCTGGTTGACGGCGACGGATGGAATGGCGCGGTTCAGGCGCTGTTGGACCATCCCCGCCTGCAAGACCCAAAACCCCAAAGCGACGGGGGGACCGCGGCAACACAGGTTCAGGGGGGGGTGAATTCGGGGCATTCCGGCAACCCAGCGCTGGACACGGCCGATTGGCCGGATACCCCCGGGGATCCGGGAAATTTGCGCGTCAGCTATATCCTGCCTGACAGAACCCTCAGCGTAACTGATGCCGGTGTTTTCTGGCCCACAAGCGGTGCACTGGCACAGACGATGGAAACAGCCTCTCGTCACCGGCTGGTCTGGGTTGATGTGACACTTCCCGCCCCGGATTAAGCCCTGTTTCTTGACCCCCGTCGCGGAACCCGTTAGGCGGTCTCAAACCTGACAGATATGGTCCGAGAGACAAGGAACACAGACCCATGGCGAACCCCTCCCTTCTTATCCTTCCCGGTGATGGCATTGGCCGCGAGGTCATGGCCGAAGTACGCAAGATCATTGGTTGGTTCGGCGACAAACGCGGCCTGAACTTCGATATCGAGGAAGACCTGATCGGTGGCGCTGCCTATGACGAATATGGCGTGCCATTGGCCGACAGCACCATGGAAAAGGCGCAAGCCGTCGATGCCGTGTTGCTGGGCGCTGTTGGCGGACCCGCCTATGACAATCTGGATTTCAGCCTGAAACCGGAACGTGGCCTGTTGCGTATCCGCAAGGAAATGGACCTGTACGCCAACCTGCGCCCGGCCCAGTGTTTTGACGCGCTGGCGGATTTCTCCTCTCTCAAACATGAAATCGTGTCTGGTCTGGACATCATGATCGTGCGCGAGCTGACGTCCGGTTCCTATTTCGGGGAGCCGCGCGGGATTTTCAGCGAGGGCAATGAGCGCGTCGGCATCAACACCCAGCGCTACACCGAAAGCGAGATTGCGCGCGTGGCCCGTTCGGCCTTTGAACTGGCGCGGCGCCGTTCGAACAAGGTCTGTTCGATGGAAAAAGCCAATGTGATGGAATCAGGCGTGTTGTGGCGCGAGGTCGTGTGCGAGATTCACGCCGCCGAATACCCCGATGTCGAACTGTCCCACATGTATGCCGATAACGGCGCCATGCAGCTGGTGCGTGCCCCTAAACAGTTTGACGTGATCCTGACCGACAACCTGTTTGGCGATCTGTTGTCCGATTGCGCCGCCATGCTGACTGGCAGCCTTGGCATGTTGCCATCGGCCAGCCTGGGTGCCCCGATGGACAATGGCCGGCCCAAGGCGCTGTATGAACCTGTCCATGGCTCTGCCCCGGACATCGCCGGGCAAGGCAAGGCCAACCCCAGTGCCTGTGTCCTGAGCTTTGCCATGGCGCTGCGCTATTCCTTTGACCAGGGCGCAGAGGCCGATCGTCTGGAAGCCGCGGTAGAGGCCGTTCTGGCCCAGGGCATCCGCACTGCCGACTTGATGCAGGCAGATGGTGGCAAAGTGGCATCCACATCAGAAATGGGCGATGCGATCATCGCTGCGTTGAACGCAAGCCTGTAATTCACACAACATTCGAAAAAGCGCAGGGCGAAACTTCCCGGCGCTTTTATATTGCCCATTCCCTGTCGCCGGATTATGGAAACGTTAGCGATAACGGATTTTACCCATGTCACGCGCAAACCCGTCAAATCTACAAGGCGCTGCCTTTGGGCTTTTGGCTTTTGCGATCTTTTCGACCCATGATGTGATCATCAAATCGCTGGGCGGCACCTATTCGGCCTTTCAGATCGTGTTTTTCAGTGCGCTGTTCAGCTTCCCCCTGATCAGCGTGATCATGATCGGCGATCAGGAACCGGGGACGTTGCGCCCAAAACATCCGTGGTGGGTTTTGCTGCGCAGTGTCTCTGGGGCCCTGGCGGCACTGGGCGCGTTTTATGCGTTCTCCGTACTGCCCCTGGCCGATGTTTACGCCATACTATTCGCCGCCCCGTTGCTGATCACCATCCTTGCTGTTCCCATCTTAGGGGAAACCGTCAGATTGCGCCGCGGTCTGGCCGTGGTGGTCGGATTGATCGGAGTGCTCGTGGTCCTGCAACCGGGATCGGTGGAGTTTGGCCTTGGCCATGCCGCCGCGCTGTGCAGCGCCATAGCCGGTGCCCTAAACTCTATCGTGGTACGCAAAATCGGGCATGAGGAACGCAGCGTGGTGATGATCCTCTATCCGATGATCACCAATTTCGTGTTGATGGGGGCGGTTTTGCCCTTTGTGTATCAACCCCTACCGCTGAAGGATTTTGGCGCCCTGATTGTCGTGGCCTTTCTGGTGCTGCTGGCCATGTCCTGCCTAATAGCAGCCTATCGACGCGCCGATGCGATCCTGGTGGCGCCGATGCAATATTCACAGATCATCTGGGCGACCCTGTTTGGCGTCGCGCTGTTTGGGGAATATCCGACCACCAACACCTATGTCGGCACCGCAATCATTGTGCTGAGCGGCCTTTACATCCTCAGGCGTGAATCCTCTGGTGTCACATCGGAAAACAAGCCCGTTCTTCAAACCCGCACCCGGATCGGTCTGGCCACCGGATGGCGCGTCGGCGCCGCCCTGAAACGCGATGATCCCGACACATGAGGGTCTTGCCAAAGCGCACACAAAATAGTACCCCGCGCCCATCGGTCGGAGTGTAGCTCAGCCTGGTAGAGCACTGTCTTCGGGAGGCAGGGGCCGGAGGTTCGAATCCTCTCACTCCGACCAATATTTTCAAGTAGTTAGCCGAAACGTTTTCTTGAAATAACTATTCTCGCTCCTTTTTCGCTTCCGTTTCAGGCTTATTTGCTCCGATTCATCGCATCCACCGCAGTTTTTTGATGGTCGGGAGAATGGTGCCCGTAAGCCTTCTCGATGGTATCGATTGTGGTCGAGAAGTATCCCGCGACATCCCACGTCGTAGACCCTTTCTGTAGAGCCCAAGTGATAGCTGTGTGCTTGAGAGTGTGGGGTGTTACATCTGAGAGGTCGATAACGATCCCCTTTTTTGCAGCCAATTCAGACGCGAGAGTTCTTGCCGTAGCCCAGGATCGTTTTATCGAGCCAACTCTTCGACCTTGGTAATCCTCCACTACATATCGCCGCCCGTTTCTCGCTTGTCTTCGGAGATGCGACAGGTAACGCTGGGGCAGACGGGTCGGGTTTTGACGTTTTTTGGTTGCCGCCCTGCCTTGTGGATTTCGATACAGAACGCCCGTGGACATATCAACATGACCCCCCGAAATTGACGGTGTATCGATGTGCATGGCAAGGATGGTTTCGCGTCTCGATCCCGTATAGAGAGCGTGCAAAATAAAATCCTGCAGATGACGCCCTCTCGCATCAAGTGCCCTTGCAGCCTTAAGAAGCCAGGCGGCCTCTATTCGGGTCAACCAGCGTTCTTTTGGGGCAGGCTTTGCGGGCAAAGTCACCCGAGGCGCTAAAGTTAGATAACCCTCAGCGTGACAATAGTTAAGAGCACTCTGCAGAACGCCAAGCTCGCGACGTATGGTGCCATCGCCCGCCAATTGCCCAGCCTTCGTATACCGAGAAGCCGCATAGGACCGACAGCTCTGTCCACTAACCGATGAAACAGGCTGATCTTGCCAAAAACGATCAAGAGCCTCAATTGCGTACGAGATTCTTACTGGATCAGTGACGTGAGCAGCGTGCTCTTCAGCGTAAATCGCCAAGACCGTCGAGATGCTCAGATCTTGGGGATCGATTCGGCCTCGTGGTCTCAGCTTTTCATTCAGGTATTCTGCGAGAGCTGCCTCAGCTTCTTCGCGGCGGATTGCCCCGGTCGATAACCGAGTCTCTCCATCCCTGAATTCCGCAGGGTACGGGTTCCTCGTTCTCGGCATGAAAAACATTCTCCTTCATCGATGAAAAAGTGTCCATCAAACCGGGGGAACTCCAATTCACGAATTCATCTGTGAGACCATCTTTACGATCACGGTCCCAGACGTCTTTCAACCGATCTACAAGAATACGGTTGAAACCCTGAGCAAGCTCTTCTTCAGCTTGTCTCCCGGCCTAAACACTATCAAGCCGATTCAATCTACCTAAACACACCTAAATCACCCAAGCCAAAATACCCCTCCAATCTGGCCAGAATATTCAACTCGCGAAGTTATCAACTTATGCTTGCTCTATGAGCTTGAATGTCCTTTGCTGTTCTTCGTTTTCATTGGGACATGAGTAATGTGGTCAAGAGCTTATCATGAACTTAGCTTGCTACTTATCCATGTATTTTTAGTAGCTCAGAAACACTTCAAATCAATCCTGGTGTAAAAATAATGCTGAAAATTTCTGGCAGCCACGATGAGACTTCGAGACCAACTCTAAATGCGTGGAAAATACCGACTTTCGGCAGATGGCACCTAAACCACAAAGCTCGCCTATCCCCAACGCCACGACCCATGCTTAGCGCAAAATTTCTTCGTTGAAAAAATATTGCAAGTACATCTGGTGGTTGATCGGCAGTTAACCTATTTGATGTGTCGAGATAACTAAAAGGACTTCAATCATGACCACCGAGCAGTTTTACGAGAGAATTAAAGGACCAATGAATAACTACGAAGATTGGTATTGCTTGACAACGTATGAAGATGGCCGATTGGAGGTAACACATTCATGATCGCACGTTGCTCCCAACTTGAGCAGCGACAGCGGAGAGAAAAATTTCACTGTTGAGCGATTTTTGGAAAGTGAAGACGTGCATCCCCAAGCGAATTCGGAACTTCGCCAAAAACTAGGAGAGAAGTAAGCATGGTCTCCGAGGTTATAACGGTCGAGATCTCCTCAGCTTACGTTGGTCATGCGGTGCCGCAATCTTGATGAGCCTTGCGTAGAACTGGATGATCTCGACGAAGTTAGTGATGGCGATACGCTCGTTGGTGCCGTGAATCCGCGCTAGGTCGTCTGTCTCGAGCCTGCTAGGCAGAAAGCGGTAACTCTGATCAGCGATTTCGGCATATCGGCGGCTGTCCGTCCGCCCAATGAGCAATGCAGGCGCCGAAAGAACGTCCGGAATTACCTCGTGAAGTGCCGTCCGCACCTGTTCAAATGACCTTGAGTGTGCATCCGATACAGGGGAGGGATCAGAGGGCTCATTCGCCGTTATCCGAACCTCTAGGGTTGCGTCCTCAACAATATTAATGATGCGTTGGCGAACACCTTCATAGGTCTCGCCCGGCAATATCCGGATGTTCAGAACCACGCGGCCGGTCTGGGGTAAGGCATTTGTCTTAAAGCCCGATTCCATAATTGTCGGTGCCACAGTTGTTCGGATCAGCGCGTTGGTTGTGGCCGACCGCTCTAGTCGGCTGAGAAGAAGTGGCTCGGTGAACCAGCGGTTTGCCAGCACCAAACGGTTCGTGAAGGAAAGCTCTTGGCCAACATACTCAAAGAGCTGTTCAGACGGCGCGTTCAGGTCAGCCTCAAAGGGCGCATCCATTACAGCTGTCAGCGCCCGTGCCAGACGTTCATTCAATGTGTTTCTATGCGGTGCTGAGCTATGTCCGCCTTTGTCTCGCCCGACGATTTCAAGTGTAACACAGCCCTTCTCCGCCGTTCCTATGAGGGCAACAGGCTGCGCGATCCCTGGGACCATCCCGTTTGTAATAACAAGGCCTTCATCGAGCGTGAACTCCAGTTCCACGCCTCGGTCGCCAAGCACAGCTGCTATAGCTTTTGCCGCCTGAGCTCCGATCTCCTCATCATGTGTGAAAGCGAAGTAGATGGGGCGGGATGGCTTGAAGTCGTTCCCAAGGAGAGTTTCCGCCGCGGACATGTAGGCGACGAGCGAGTTCTTCATGTCTAGCGCACCGCGCCCCCAGACGAACCCATCCGTAATCGTACCGGCGAAGGGCGGATACTGCCAGTCAGCCAGTGTGCCCTCTTCAACGGGAACGACGTCCATATGGGCCGAGAACAAGATTGGCTTTTCAAGCTCAGTGCTACCTTTCCATGTGAACAAAAGGCTGAGCTCTCCAACGGTTTCGACCTCCATGTGTTCATGGACGAGCGGAAAGTTCTGCCGGAGAAACTCGTGGGACTTCAGGAAAACATCCCGCTCTGGCTTCGTATCAACCGAGTAGGACACCGTGGGAATGGCGATTGCCTCTGCGAGTAGGACTGCTGCCTGATTATTGTCGACTTTAATCAAAGAGCCGGTGTTTTCGTTGATTGGCTGTGGCCGACCAAACGTAAACGCATTGAATACTGACAGCGCGACACTTGCAGCGATTATAAGACCTAAAACTATTGAAAACGACCTCATGTCAGCCTCCCTACCTATATCCAAATGCGAGCTGGTAGCGAGGAAACGCCCCACCTGAGCCCAAGAGCGAGCCAAAATATGTACTTGCTGTCCAAGCCGACATGAGGTGCTAGAAGCATTGAAATCAACGTTGCGGAAACCACCGTCGCAACTGCAACGAGAGCCCAAGTGCCAGCACGATAGATTCCCGAGTACTTCCAGCGTTCGTTCGGGACATCGCCGACGAACAACAGGAACTGTTCTCCGTCCTCTCGAGTCGCCTGAATGGCAAGAACATTATTCATCAGCGCGATGAACACCTGCCGCTTTGCGCCAAGAGCAAGTGCAAACAGGAACAAGCAAAAGGCAATTACTCCAGCCACGGCGGGGTGGGTTGATGTCCAAGCCTCAAGAGGGTGGCCCCAAAGACCGCCGGGAAAGAGAAGGAAGAATAGGCCGCAGAGGGTAACTCCGTTTAACAGAAAGGCGTGCACATTTGCCTGGGTAATCCAAGGTTCTCCCTCATAAGCATATTCGGAAGCTACTGTGCCGCTCGTAGGTTCACCGGAGTAGGGAGACCAGTTTGATGGTCGGCTAAATAATAGATTTGGCCGTTCGCACTTCTTCAGTTCAGCCCTGACAGATACTGCAAAAGATATCCCCGCGAGAATGATGAAGGCGAGACCTGTACCAGCAATTGGCATATCAATCTCCATAATGAACATTGTTCAATTAAATATATATTGAAACTGAACAATGTTCAATATAAGTGTGTAACTAACCATCTAGGAGGTTGATTTGCCGAGAAGAAATGATCACAGCGCCGAGCAAATCAAGGCGATGATCCTTGAAGCGGGTCGTAATCTGATTCGTGAAGAAGGGATTGGTGGAATCCGGGCTCGACCTGTTGCTTCCCGTATCGGTTACGCCGTCGGCACACTCTACAATGCCTTTAATGATCTCAATGACATCGTCGAGCATATCAATACAGACACAGCACGACGGCTTTACGAAACCTGTGTCAGTGAGCCAATCCCAGACGAACCGGGAGAGGCATTGTTGGCTCTGGCAGAACGGTATTGCCAATTTGTGGAGGAAAACACCGAACTATGGCGAGCAGTGGTTGCTTATCCATTTCCTGTTGGCCATCAACCTAGTGAGGTCTACCTAGCCGAGATTCAGAAGGTCTTTCAATTAATCTGTGACGCTACTGAACCGCTTTACCGCCCAGAAGATAAGGCGCAACAAGCGCACGACGCACGGGTGCTGTGGTCATGCCTGTATGGAGTGCATGCTCTCGGTGATGCCAGTCGCTATCCGGCTGGAACCACAGTGGCAGGGATGGTCTCAACGGTTGTCGATATGTATCTCGCAATGCGTAAGAATGCTGTGTGAAGGAAGTGAAACAGCCATTCGCTGCGAAGGGTGCCAATGTCTGCTTTGCGGGTGCGGATTCAACGGATCGCCGCAACACACTGCTCGAACTTCTCTGCCGGCGTCTTGTATTGCAAGGTTTTTCGTGGCCGCTCGTTAAGCTGCCGTGCGACGGCGCTGAGTT
>NZ_JBXVVI010000020.1:0-55482 GCF_057219155.1 Roseovarius sp. YIN77 | reverse complement strand
CGTGCAGGTGCACATCAATCTCGCGCAATATCTTCAGCGCATCCTCATCCGAATACCGTTTTCGAGCCATCCCTCGTTCCTTCTGTAACACTCAAGTAGTGGCACAGTTTTAGGGGGCTAAGACACCTGATCCTCTATATAAATGACACGAGGGCAAAGTGGCGGAGGACTCAGCGCTCTGGATAGCCATATCGTTGCAGAATATCGCCATAGTCACGCTCCACCGCGTCGACGACATCTTCGGGTAGTTTGTCCCGCCATTGCCCGCTTCGCGGATCGCGGATGTGGTCTGTCCGGGCCATGCTGCGACCCGCAGCATGGCGGTCGGCGTAGTATAGCCCCCACATTTGCTCGAACTTTGAAAAGCCGAAAAAATCGAAGATCTCGCGAAATGTCTCGACTTCGTTGCCAATGATATCTTCGTATTTGAATAGACGCACACGCGGGTCATCCGTGGGCCAATCTCGCAGCGATTCAATGTGGTAGCGTCGGAATTCAAGCTCGGTACGCATGCCCTCATCGCGCGAAACGCCTTCCAGGTAGGTCATCAGCGATTGGCCTTTACTCAGACGTGGCGACAGTGCGCCCCGTACCGTTCCCCAGTCGTCTTCACTTGGGTCGATCACCCGGCTCCAGGGTTCGGCACCCTTTAGGTGATAGAAATAACCAGATACGATCAGGTCACGGGGATCTCGGATAAAACGGACAATCCGGACATCTTCAAAACGCGACAATTCAAGCGCATAGCCGCTGATCGACGATATCCGATAATCTTCGCACTTCTCATAGAAATCTTCGATCCGATGATAAAAATGTTTGAAACTCCGCGGTCTGCTCAAAGATAGGCGACAAGCCCGTTTATAGGTTCGCCGCTGGTACATTGTCAGACATTTGTGCAACCCGGCGTGAACACGAACTGGTTTTCGAATCCTTTCAGTCGAGGTGTCTGACCAGACTTCTGTTTCCATGGCTCTCTAGCTCATCCCCAATGTTCAGTACGACATTCGCGGCTTACGCTTGCCCATTTGTATCGGAGAACACGGCTCTCGCAAAGCCCAGTTGCTTGTATTTACGGTCTAATCTAGGGTTATGGGCATGGTGAGGAGGGGAATCAGTGACTTTGCGTTCACCATATTTTGACAGGCTGCGAAAGGCGGTTGCGGACTTCGGTGGGTTGTTCAACGCGCACCTTCACCTCGATCGCGCCTACACACTCGAGCCGGAGCACCTCGGAGGCGCATCTGGCGGGATCGCCCGCAATTCCCATATATCTCTCCAGAAAAAACACAGCTTGATATCAAGCCTACACGCCAGTGACGCTTACACCGATGATGGCCTTCGCTCCCGGCTTTCCCAGGCGATGGATGATCTGGTAAGTTCGGGCGCAACGACCGCAGACAGCGTTATCGACGTAACCGACGACGATGTCGGGCTCACAGCGATTGAAACGGCAAACATCATTGCCCGCGAGAACGAGGGGCGGATCACTTTCCGTACCGGGAGTTACAATCCTTTCGGCTTCCCCGCCAACCGTCCCGACCGATGGACCTTGCTGGAAAAAGGCGCGAATCTATCCGATTTTATCGGCGCCTTGCCCGAGCGTGACAACCGCAGCGATTATCCTGATCACATCGGGTTTGAGGAATGCTGCGTCCGGATCCTCGATCTTGCTCGTCGCCTGGGAAAGTTCATCCACGTACACACCGATCAAAGAAATCAGCCGACCGAGAATGCGACCGAAGCTTTGGTCAAAATTGTCCGCCGCGAAGGTGTGCCCAGCTCACCTGATGGAACCCCGATGGTCTGGGCAGTTCACGTAATTTCACCAACAACCTACGACGAAACGCGCTTCCGCCGCCTCGTAGACGGTCTCCTAGAATGCAATGTCGGTGTAATCTGCTGTCCAACAGCCGCTCTAGGGATGCGACAGCTTCGCCCGGTGATGACACCGACAACCAATTCGATTACGCGGGTTCTGGATCTTGCGGCAAAAGGCGTCCACGTGCGACTTGGCTCCGACAACGTGTCCGACATGTGTTCGCCCTCGACAACGGCGGATCTTATGGACGAGGTCATGGTCCTGTCGGCGGCACTTAGGTTTTATGACATCGATATCCTCGCGCGCATGGCCAGCGGACAAGTGTTGAATCAGGACGAAAGGGAACGGATCCAGTACCATCTTGAAAGCGACGTCCGCGAAATAAGTGAGCTGCTCAATGCGCCTGCCACGGTTTCTTGACAGGTTCTTGAGCGTAAGTCAGGGCGGGATTGTCGACCTGACGGCGGCTTCCTTTTTTGCCAAACCCTATCCGGTTTACGAGCGTTTAAGGAATCTGGGGCCTGTGCACATAACATCGTCCGGGGCGCATCTTCTTGTCCATCATGCAACCGTAAAGGCAGCGATGACGCATCCGGATCTGGGAAATGCTCCATCACGGTTTTCCGGACTTGCCCCACGGTTCAAACTCACGCGCACCGCCGCGCATGTTGCAGCGAACATCCCGCCGTTCCAAGATAAACCGGAACATGTCGTTACGCGTCGCGCTCTGTCGGCAGCATTTGCCAAAAGACTCGCCGATGTTTCGGAAGAACTCGACGATTGCGCCATCGAACTCGTCGAGCAGGCACCAAAGAATTGCGACCTTATCACGGATATTTCCTCGCCATTTGCGCTTAGCGTCATGCAGCAGTTCACGGGACTAGACAAATTAAAAATCGACCAGTTAACCGCAGCCTCTGCCGTCTTCTTCGAGCTATTTGCTCCGTTAAGTGACGCCAACCGTCTGGCTCAAGTCAATGCTGGGCTTCAGGTATTCCGCGAGGCGACTCTACCCATCGTGGCGAAAAGGCGGGACACACCAACTCACGACCTGATGTCTTACCTGATCAAGATAGATGTAGATGGTGCAACACTTTCTGACATCGAAATCTCCGATCTAACGCTTCTCATCCTGGCTGACGGCATTGAAAATATCCGGGCCGCTGTCGCGTCGGCGCTTATTTTGATTGATAAAGAAGCGCGCGCCGCCATTGCTGAAGGCAGGCGCACAGGCGTGGTAGAAGAGGTCCTGCGCCTTGAAACGCCGGGTCAAATAATCCCTCGTGTTGCTCGTCGTGACACGGAAATTGACGGTGTTGCAATCAAGTCCGATAAGCCAGTTCTTCTTGCGCTTGGCTCGGCGAACAGGGACGCTGCGGTGTTCGAAAGACCGAATCTGTTCGATCCCGACCGTTACCACAGCGAGGTGCTGACCTTTGGGCGTGGTCGCCATTCTTGCATCGGGGCGCCCCTTGCGCGGGTCATGATTGGCGCGCTCACCGCAGCGCTCATTGGTCGAAACGCTCAAGTCAAAGATAAGGCACATCTGCAATATGTCCATCGCTTCGGGCACCGTTGGCCCTCTAGCGTGCCTGTCATATTGGGTTAAGGTCTCCCCACAGCCGCGGAAAAACCAGCCGCCGCCCGGCGCGGCCGCAGCGTTGGTGAAACCAATATGCACCGTCTTCGACCAAATCGGCTAAAAGGACATAGGGCATTTTTTTAGAGGGCACCGGAACGCCCAATTTCAGCGTGACACTCTCGCCCGGCTGTACCATTTCGGCAAGTGGGGCTGTGGCGGCGCACACGTTGCGAATATGCCCATCCAGGTTCAACCAGCGGCAGGCCAAATGCGGCCCGCCGTCCTGACTAGCAGGCCAGGCTTGATCGCTCTTATTCGTCACTTCGGCTCGCACTTGGACTGTCGATCCGGCAAGCACCCAACGGGGCGAAGAAAGGCGGATGTTTGCATGCTGTCGGTCCGGCAACTCGTGCACAAGTGGCGTCGGTGGATGCTCGATTGCAAGTCCAATCTCTTTGGCCAATCGCTTGGCCCACTCTCCCTGTACGATGTTGTAATGATGAGCGTTGACAGGTGCATAGGTCACACCGCATGGGTACATAGCCGCCAGATGCCGTTCCGGGTTCAAAAATAGGCTCCGCCCCGAATGCTCAGTAGTCTCGCTCCAGAACAGCAGGGTTGGCGCATTAACGGGAGTGGGAAAGACGCGATCAATCACAAAGAATAAGTCGACACCGCGACCCAGCTCATTCAGCGCGTCGACAATGTCGCGCGCAAGAACCGCGCCCTGACAGTAACCACCAATCCGGATCGAACCCTCGGGCTGGATCATGTTGATGTCTTCGGCATAGACCTTGGCCAAACGTTGTGTATTCTCTTTCGACTTCAAGCGGCCGATCGGCGCGTGAGGGTACTCGGCCAGAATCCGATACCTGTTCAGACGGCTCAGCGAACGCATCACGAAGACCGGCTGGTTTCGCGATAAGTTGGACACTAGATCGACATATTGGTGCCGTGCTTGTGCGCAGAAGAAAATAGGCGATTTCCGAGATATCAGCCCATGCCCAAGCATTAGGCCAAACTGGCCGGTGCGTGCGCCGTCCCACCCAGCGGTCGCGCGTTGTAATGCAGCGATCATTGGTTCCCTGGCGGTGCCAGAAGACGGGGCCGCAAGGACGGCCTTAGTGAAATCGCCGAACAAAGGAGCCTCGAAAAGAATGTCGGGCGGAAGCTTGCGGCCCGTCGCGCTTTCGACGCGCAGGATCAGGGTTGTCGCCAACAAGGAATCACCGCCCAAGTCGAAGAAATCGTCGTTTGCAACCGGCACTCCCACGTTCAGGACTGATGCCCAGATATCCGCAACCCTTCGGGTTTTCGGTTCGTAGTTTCCAGTTTTAGTGCGCTTAGACGTCGTTGACCGATAGGACTCTACCGCGAGTGCACGGCGGTCGACCTTGCCCGACCCCAGTCGGGGAAGGTCATCTTGAATCTCAATATGGCGTGGAATTTTGTGATCGGCTAAAAGCTGCTTAAGTGCACGCCTAAGCTCGCCCGAGTCGAGCTTATCTTCGCCCTTGGGGATGACAATCGCATAAGGCTCTTCGCCGAGGGAGTGATGCGGCTTGGCTATGGCCACGGCCTCTTTCACACCGGGAAGTGCAAGAAGCGCGCGCTCAATATCGACAGGCGAAATTTTTTCACCGCCCCGATTGATGATTTCCTTCAACCGCCCTGTCAGCGTAAGAGTTCCGTCCTCGTCAAGCTTCCCCAGGTCGCCTGACCTGAACCATTCTCCGAAAAAACCCGTGCCCGTTGGTTGGTCCAGGTACCCCCGCATTAAGGTTGCTCCCGAAACGCAAACCTCGCCTTCCTGACCGATAGGTAACGGATTCCCCGCACGATCAAGGATGGCGATCCGAGGTCCCGCTGCGCGGCCAACCGTTCCGGGGCGCCTTTGGCCTGGTGGAAGCGGCATGGATGCGATCTGGCCAGCCGTTTCGGTCATTCCGTACATTTGGATGACCGGAACGCCAAAAAGCTCCTCGGCCTCAAGATGTAATGATGGGGCTAGGTCTGCAGACACTGATCGAATAAACCGAAGCTTGCCCGAGTTCCTGCGGACATCTTCGGTTCTAGAAGAGGTCAGGAAACTCTGCAGCATCGTTGGTACAAGTTGCAGCCAAGTCGCCTCGGAGCTACCAAGGGCGACAAGCATATCCTCTACGCCACCACGTTTCGCAAAATGAACAGCTCCCCCGCGTGACAGGGGGGCAAGAAGAAGGTCTACAATCGCGCCAATGTGAAACATCGGAAGCATGTGAAGCGCAGTATCTTCCGGGCCCAGTTCAAGGGTCTCCGCTATGTTGTTGGCAGAGGCAAACAACGCCAACAGATCAAGTGGCACAGCCTTCGGCGCTCCGGTTGACCCCGACGTAGTCAGGATCAGGATCGTCTCACCCTCGCGAGAGCCGCTTACCAGTGGTTTCGCATCCCGCGACAGGCGAACATCGGCGCAATGATTGTCCGACCGTTCGATCCGAAGGATTGGCAGGCCCAATGCCGTGACCTTGTCAGACGTCGCCGTATCATCGGCCATAGTCACAACAGCGATACACGCAGTTGAATCGGCCAAAAGGCCAAGTTCAGGCACTGTCAGTCCGGGATTGGCCGGAACAAGTGCCGCCTTATCCAGACAGGCCAGAAGGACTGCCGCTGTGGCCGCGCCGTCCGGTAAGACCGTCATCAAACGCACTCGGCCTTCTCCACGCATTATGTGGCGCAGGTCCGATCCAAGTTTGTCCAGCGTCTCTACAAGCGAGCCGTAACTGCAGGAGGGTCCAGAGCCATCCGCCAGCGCAATTGCTTTGGTAAAACGCTCGGCAGGCGAGATAAGGTCTATGATAGACTGTTCTTTCACTCGTGCGCGCCCCGTCTAAGTTAAATAAATCCTATTCCAGAGTATTAAGTTCATGTTTGGCAAATAGAACTTGGCCAAACGCAAGTGTGGCCGCCGCCTGCACAGGATCGATGATCGGCAGGCCGATCGCTGTCTGAATTTCCTGCCGATAAGTTCCCATCCCGGCGCAGCCGAGAATGATTGTATCGGCTCCGCGCCCGTCGCGAAGCTCTGCCGCCACCTCGACCAGCCTCGCCAGCGTCTTTTTTCGGTCGGCAAGTTCCGTCACGCCCATCCCCAGAGGCAAGCTTCCCGCCCAGCGATCGGTCACACCCTGCGCCATGAAGCCTCGCCGTTGTCTTTCGACCGATGCTGGCAAAATGGCCGCAACGCCGAACCGGGTTCCCATCGACAATGCAACCGAAATAGCAGCTTCCTGGATTCCAATTACTGGCACATGCACCGATGAACGCAAAGCATGTAGGCCCGGGTCCGAGAAACAGGCGATGATGAAACCTGCGGCATCCGTTGCCGCGGTATCCGCGACCTTGAGCATTGGTCCAATGGAGGCCGCAACGTCGCGGTGCGACTCGATGACGGGCGGACCTTCCGAGGACGTCAGGCACCTGAATCGCACACCGCTTTTTGACAGGGGTCGCAGGGATTCCGCTATCGCCTCAGTGACTACTTCCGATGAGTTGGGATTGATAACAATTAAATAGGAATCCATGTTTTTTCCTCATCTTTGCTGAATACATGCTACCGCAAAATGAGTGGCATGTCATTTGGCCGAACTCCACGCTACGGATACCTTTAAAGCCAATCAAATCAATGATATCTGGTTCTTTTTTCCACGGTTAATTTTTTTACCGTACTGATCCAACGCATCGTATTAGTCAATGCGCACTATCTGCGATGTCAACGGCGGCGTAAAAACCAGCCGCTGGGGCTGAGCAAAAGTAGTCCAGTTGGGGGTGCGCGCGTAGGGGCGTGCGCCCCTCATACAACAGGCACGTTCCAAGGCGCATTGGCCGCCGGGCCAATCACGTGAAGATCATTTTCCGGATTTTGCGAGGCGGGCGCGACTCTGGTGAAGGTGATAGCTTTCGCCGTTCATTTCCAGGATGTTCATATGATGGGTCAGCCGGTCCAACAGCGCTCCTGTGAGACGTTCTGTGCCCAAGGTATCAGTCCATTCTTCGATCCGCAGATTGCTGGTGATCAGGGTGGAATTCCGCTCGTAGCGCTGCGAGATCAGCTCGACGAGCAATTCAGCGCCGGTTTTGCTCAGCGGCCGCGCATCTCGCTGGCGATCCCCTGCGGGAAGCTGTGGAGCTATTTGCGGGCAAAATCGACAAGCTGCGCGAAAAGAATTGAAAATATTCTTTGAAATGGATGGCCCGACTGGGCTGGATACAGCCAGACAGTTTTGATAGCCGAGGGGTCTTTAACCAAAAACACGCAATTCAGATTGTTTCACTTGTCCAGACGCAGGATCAGGAACGATGAAAGCCGAACCAGAAGGCTCGGCTTCCCTTAACTCAATGACGACGCTCAGGCGATGATGAAGATATCCATTGCGGCAATATCCGTATCGAACGACGCAATGACCGTTGCTGCACCTGCGCCACTTCCATCGGCATCGAACAATAGTTGATCGGCTGCGTTGAATATGAAGTAGTCATCTGCATCCAGCGCTGCTTCGCCTGCAACGAAGTTGTTGCTTGAAAGCGCGCCGGGGGACAAGGCAAGCCGACGAAGAAGTCGCCATCCAGAATTTCGTCGTCTCCGCCAAGGCCGTCGATATCTTCATTCACCTCTTCGCCATAGGCGGTGATCTTCATGGTGGCCTTTTTCGACCCGCCGCCAACTTGAATCACGTCGAATTTCGCCGCGCCCACACCAAATGTGTCGCTAAACTGGATGTTTGATTCAATGTCTGCCTCGTTTTGATCGAGGTTGGGGACTGTCAATCCTTCAGTCGAATTCTCGACAAAGGTCAGGAAAATGCCATCGGGGTCTTCTCCCGGCTGCAAGGCGACAAATGACTGGCTGTTTGACCCCCAAACACCTGGTCCTTCCCTAGGGCCTTGGAGGAGTTAATTGAATCCGCGCCGGCATCGCTCAGGCTTTCGCCCGCGCTTTCATCTGGGGGATTGCGACCGGTCGCGACCACGCTTCGTGAAAAGAGCCCGGAATCCGGAGTGGCATTCAGTTCGGTAAAGGTAATGAACAGGTTTTGCCCGGACGGGGATTCATTGGCGTCAAATTGCAGGCTGTCCTGTGCTTCGACCTTTATAACGTTGTCCATAATCCCAACTTGGTTGTCAGGGTTGTCAGGGTTGTCAGGGTTGTCAATGTCTTCAATTTTTTCAGGAATGTTCGCGATCGGCAGCACCTGCACTGTCCAGAACCGGACATCGAGCGTATCTGTCGTCCCGGATACGTCTTCATTCAGGTCTTGCTCCATATAAAAGACGACGGCGAGGTCTTGCGGGACACCGAATTCATCAACCGTGTATCCGACCAGAATGTTCGGGTTTTCATCATCCAGCCACAAATGAATTTCCGCGCCACCTGTTGCGATCAGAGTGCTGTCAATTCCGTTGGCGGTGGTTCCGTCGAACACATTAAAAGTGCCGAAATCGCTGGTGAAATTTAAAAGTGTTAGATTTTCTCCGCTCAGGCTCAAAACTTTTGTCGCGTCAAACGCTTGCGGGTCGTCCAGAACCAAAGGGACATCATCGGTTGCGGCGAAACCCAGATCATTATCGCCAATCTCAATACCGATTTCGCTTCGGATGTTAATATGACCGTCACTATCTATATATGCGTGAACGCCGGTGAGGGCCGTCGTCGCAGGGTCATTTATCAAAGCGACCAGTGCAACGGCGCTGGTTTCTGTATATTCGAAACCATCAATGGTGATGGAGGGCATCGCGAGCAATGTTGCGTCTTCGGTGCCATCTGCAGTAACCATGTCAAATTTACTGAGTGCGACATCAATGATATCGTCATCGAAATCTGCCCCAAATTCATCGGTTAGCCAGTCAGAAAGATCCGTTGGCACAAATGATGCAGAGATATCGTTATCATCATTGTCTTCGCCGGAAACAGGGTCGGGCGGAAGGCCGTTTTGCAATCCGAAGCTTTCATCAATTACAAGAAGATCGCCAAAAATGTCCGTGTCGTCAATTATCTCGACCATATCCAATACCCCCTTAAGCCAGCTGCGCCGAGGAGGCAGATGAGTGCCAGTCGGCGTAGTTGATGTATGCGCTCAACAGGATTTGGGTATGTTGTGCTTGGATCCTTAAACGGATCTGGCTTATCACCGCTTTTTTCAATGCGGATATAGGCCTAATGAAAATCAAACATCATACGCCACCAAAAAGGGTGACTGCCTGTATAGTTAATACATTTCAAACAACCGGCAAAATCGGCATAAAATTTGCTTAAACGTACAGCTGTTTGGGTTGTGTATTCCTTTCCCACCACGAGACACGAACGTGCCTCAGAGATAATTTTTCTCTGTGTTCAAGAAAAAGTAAAGAAAATTCAACAATAATGAGGATATTTTCGCTTTTGCGAAGAGCATTAAACAATAAAACAATCACTGATTGATAATATCCACAACTTGACCGCTGATACATAAACAAGAGTGGGTCAAATCTCGGTGAAAATACCGGGTCAGTTCTCAACGGAAATCAACAGGCGACGTCCAGTCTCAGTTCTACGTTCGGGAAAATCAGTTTCGTAGTGGAGAGACGACCAGCCTTTTTATAGTCGAGAACTTGTTCGTAGGCCTCAGTGACGTAGTAATCGGTGACCGCAACGGCTTCGATGGCAGGTGTTGCAGCTTCGAGTGCGGATATGTAATCCTCCCATGCCGACGGGCCCTTGAATTGATTGTTCATGACAGTACCCGGCGCGTGTATATGAGGCTCCCATCGACGCCATTGTGAACCACGACCTGTCATTTTTTAAATCCCCCTCTGTTCAGGCATTCTCCGGTCGCTAGGACCCAGGGTTGAGCAGGTCCGTTCGGGCCGTGGGTCAATTTTTTGATTGCATGTATGACAAATCATTTTACAACCCCTGTTGCCGCGAGAAAGTTAGCGAAAGGCCGGATGTCGCCTTGAACGCTGGCGGCCTCCAGTGCTGCCATATAGTCAGATCTCTGTTCGACCCGGATCACTGTCCAGGGATGACCGGCCGCTGCCATCATGACATTCATGAGAAAGCGCGCAATGCGACCGTTGCCATCCAAGAACGGATGGATGAACACGAAAATGAAGTGTCCTAGCACAATCCGCACTGCCGGATCTTGCTCCGCTTTGAGCAGATCAAAAAACACCGGCATACAGTCGCGAACAGCTTCGGGACTCATCGGCACATGCTGGGATTGCCGAATGTAGACAGGTGATGATCGGTAGCCTGCCAGTTGGGAGGCCTTCAAGATACCGGCCGTCACGGATGGTGCGAAAAGGTTGCGATACCAGTCACTCAGATCTTGCTCGACAACTTCGTCGGCATCGGCACCTTCCAGCACCCTTCGGATACTCTCCTTGACCTGCTGAAATGCTTCCCAATAGCCCCGTGCCGCCAGCGCGTCCTTTAGTGCGCGGTCTTCTTCATTGTCTTCTGGGTTCCACGTTCCTGAACGAACTTTTTCGATCAGCTCCGGGGATACGCGATAGCCTTCGATGGACAGCGAGTGATAGGCGTCCGTGACATAGATGTCGTCGATCTGTTTTAGATATGCCTCGATGTCGTTGGCGATGGGCTGTGCTTTTGAAAACAGCTTAATGACGTCACCACGCATGGTTTCCCATTTCAACCGGATACGGTGCACATGTGGAGACGTAATCCGTCCTGCATTGGCGACAGTTATGGATTGCTCAAATGGATTGATTTCACGCACTTCGTGAGAGGCGGCCTTCATCGCCGACAGGATTTCATCTGCGATTTTCTCCGAACCAATACTCCGGAACGCGCCGACCAGGCGACCTGCTGCACGTGTGTGCCCGCCGTCTAAAAGCCTGCCAAGCAAGCGTGAAGCATCTGGTATAACCGCCAGAATGGTGCGGGCCTCTGTAGGGTGATTTCGAAAAAAAACCTCTGGAACCTGGATTAGTGCATCTTCAACCGAAAACAGCCTTAACCCGTCTGAAATCCGCAGCGTATCGCCGGAAGCAATCGAAGCACGCGTTTCAAAGAGCGATGTGTTGTGCGGGAGATCGGTCTTCGAGTTTCCAGCTTTGGGTGCCCTCACCAGTAGTTGCGCTGGTACTGTCGTGTCACCGGCTTGAAGAACGAGAGACTGTTCAGGCGACAATGACCAGTCTTCACCAAACCGATCCGAAAGATATTGCGCACAAAAGCCCCAGTAGGATGCGTACCATGCGGTGCTTTCACCTGCGTTTTCGTCCGGTCTGGAGGGGATGTACCACCCCCGCATGACTTCCTTCAGGAAACCAGACTTCATCAACCGCTCTCGGTGTGTGCGAGAAAGGTCTTTCGATCGTATGGCGACCACGCTTTTTGCTTGTAGTGTCTCTAGCTCTTCCAACGAGCTTGCGAGCTTCTCTGCAGCACTCGCCATGCCACCTCTCCGTTCAGTCGGGTTTTAGGTTTTAATGCTGTACATGTCTTAGGTTTGTGTGTCGAGCAATTTTTAGGTTTTGAAGTCGTTCACTTATTAGGTTAAGGCGTCGATCAAAAGTTAGGTTTAGGCGCATACCGCGGTTTCAGCGCTCAAAAAACCAAACGCAAAGATCGCAGGGAAATGCTAAAGAGTGTGGGATTTGTTTCCGTAATGTTCTATTAAGCCTACATGTCAAAGAGGATCACAGATAGTCAACTGATAGGTAAGATCGGGGAGTCGGTTGCCAAGACACGATTCCTGAACATCGGATTTCAGTTCGATGGGCGTTCGCGCCTGGAAGCGGGCATCGACGGCATCGCCGAAGTCATGGATGACGGAACACCGCTAGCGAAAATGATCGTGGTTCAGGTCAAGGCAACCGACAAGGCTCGATACTCCAACGAGGACGACAACGGCTTCACATATCTGCTGAGAACTGAGGATCTACGCTATTGGCGCAACTCTAACTTGCCGGTCATCCTTGTCCTATATCGCCGGTCAGATGAGACCTACTATTGGAAGGAGATCCCGAACGCATTCAGCGTCGAAGAGCGTAAGCTTGTCTTCGACAAGGAGGTCGACGTCCTCAACCATGAGGCAGCGGACAGCATCGCCCAACTCACCGTGCCTAAAGCAGGCCATGGCTACTACGTACCACCACTGGGTGGTGGTGAAGACGCCCTGGTCAATATGCTACCCATAAAGCTACCACCCGAAATCTATGCCGCTTCCACGCCCCACACCTCGAAGCAGGCCATGGCAATCCTGTTCGATGGGGACGAAACCCCGCGCTTTGATTGGGTCATCAAGGGGCGAACCTGTTGTTTTTCACCGGGCAATCTGCAACGCTTCGTGACAATTCATTCCGCCATCCGAAATTGCTTCTCTGTCCCAACTCACCGCCAATCCGCTCTGACAATTCGATGCGCCACGACAAGTCCGTCATTGTGATCGACAGCCAGGGAGATTTGATCAACACGATCCTGAAGGCAAAGACCTTACCACCGGAACGCATTGTCCTGATCGATCCCGAGGATATCGGCTTTCCGGTCAGTCTGAATCTCTTCTCGGTCGGCCAAGAGCGCTTGGAACGCTATGACGATCTGGAGCGCGAACGGCTGACCAACTCCATCATTGAGCTTTATGATTTTGTGCTTGGATCGCTCTTGTCTGCTGGCATGACCGCCAAGCAGAGCGTTGTTTTCCGGTATGTCACCCGACTGATGTTCCATATCCCGGATGCGACGATCCACACGCTTCGAGAATTGATGGAACCGGGCGGCACCGATAAATATCGCGCACATATTGAGAAGCTCGAAGGCACACCTCGGCGTTTCTTTGAAACCGAATTCAACAGCAAGGAATTTACCAACACCAAGACCCAGGTGCTGCGCCGTCTCTACGGCGTGCTTGAGAACCAGACCTTTGAGCGGATGTTCACGAACCCGCAATCGAAGTTCGACATGTTCACCGAGATGAACGCGGGCAAGCTCATCCTGATCAACACGTCGAAGAGTTTGCTGAAAGAACAAGGCACCGAAATCTTTGGGCGGTTCTTTATCGCACTTATCGCCCAGGCTGCTCAGGAGCGTGCCACATTGCCGGATTACGACCGGCTGCCGGTGATGGTCTATGTCGATGAGGCATAGGATTATTTTGACCAAAACATTGGCGTCATTCTCAGCCAGGCCCGAAAATTCAAGGTCGGCATGATCATGGCGCACCAATACCTGGGCCAGCTCTCAATCGGGCTCCAGGAGTCGTTTGAAGCCAATACATCGATCAAGCTGGCCGGGGGCGTCTCTGCCCGCGATGCGCGCGCTCTGGCGGGGCAAATGGCCTCCAGTCCAGAGAAGATCCAGCAACACCCCAAAGGCACCTTCGCCACCTATGTGCGCGGCCTCACCCAGAACGCGGTTCCGATCAGTTTTCCGTTCTTTGTTCTGGAAAACCTACCCAAAGCCTCAAAGGACGAGATTACCGACATCCGCGAACACAGCCGAAAAACCTACGCTGAGCCATTGCGGAACAAGGTTGACCATACTGAACCAGCAGAGAACGGAGAGCCTCAAAAACCTGATGAAAAACAGGAGGATGACCCAACATCCCGTTCTCCTGAGCTCTAGGTCCTGCTAACCTGTCATACATGACGAAGACAGACACGCTTGGCAGATCAACATTCCATCACATGGCGCCTCAAATAGGCGTCAGGCCGACGAATCGTGAGATCCGCTGGCTCAAGCACATTGAGCGCCATGGCCCGCAATCGTCGCAGTACCTCTTTGAACTGACCCGCAACACGCATCGCTGCAAGGACACCGCGTTGCGGCAGATGCAGAAACTGCGTGCGGGTGGTTTCCTGCGATTGCCTCAACAGCAGCGGGCGGCCGAGCATGCGGATTTTAATCCTTATGTCTATGATCTGACCAAAGTTGCGAAAGATCACCTGTTTGATCTGGGACTGTCAGAACCGACTGTTCGTCCGACCGGCCATTGGTGGCACAGCTTTTTGACATCTTGCGTAACGAGTTCGATCGACATCGCGGCGGCACGACATGGTGTTCGCTACATCCCGGCACACATCATCCTTGCAAAACGGGGGGCATCTTTAGAGGTGCCGATGGAGCGTGGCGGGCTGAACCCTGATCAGCTTTTTGCATTGGATTATGGCGGCAGTTTTCGTGCATTCATGCTTGAGGTTGATCGAGGCACAGAGCCCGTACATTCAACAGCGGCCCGCAAAAGCCTTCGCCGATCAGCACAACAATACGCGGATGTCATCGAGAAGTCTCTGTTCAACACGCACTACGGCCTGATGGCCAACACGCTCTCATTGTGGGTTTTTACCAGCCGCACGCGTCAGTCAGAATTCTTGCAGCTGTTGAATCCCTGTTCTGAACGTGTTCGACAGTCTGTGTTAACAAAAGCAGTCGACCCGCTCAGTCTCGTTTCCAACATCGATAATTCGCTGTTTGAAGAACAATGGCAGCGCTGCGGCGTCTCGCCGTTCAAGATTTGTAGCTGAACCTATAAGTGGGTGACCGGAGTATGCACCTCCGGCCACCTGGCTCCTATGCAGGAGTGTCGGGTGGGTTTTCCCGATTGGCCAACCTTTGTTCAAGCCAGTTCAGAACTTCGGCTTCAACCCATCCCACCCTGTTCGGGCCCAGCTGTACCCTTCTTGGGAATTGGCCTGCCTTTTCCAGACGTGCGACATGTTGCGGCGAATACAAAACCAGCTCCTTCAGCTGACGCTTCGATAAGATCCTCATCACGATCTCTCCTCATTTGAGGAGCATCGCGATGCCCCAGGTTACGACAATACCTAGGCCCGGCGAGCGTATCAGCGGCGGAGATTCGAAACGAGTCGCAAACTCAGCTGAACATTGCGGAACACAGCGTGTCGCCTGAAAACGACGCGAATGATGCGACTAAAAAGAGACTAGAATGGGCCTAAGCCCATATTTAACGTCTTCTAAGTAATTGAAAACAGTGGTGAGCCGTGCAGGATTCGAACCTGCGACCCACTGATTAAAAGTCAGTTGCTCTACCAACTGAGCTAACGGCCCACATGAGGCGCCTACTTAGAAAAGCGTACCCCCCGGGTCAAGGGCGAAAAGGTGGATTAATGCGGGCACTGGTCAGATTTTTCTCTCTCCCCTATATGAAGCGGATGGATTCGACGTTGAACACCTCAAACGGGCTGCCGTTTCGCAAGATGCACGGGCTTGGCAATGACTTTGTCATTGTCGATGGGCGTGGGGCTGCGCGAGAGTTGTCCGATTCCCTGGTGCGCGCGATCGGGCACCGGCATTTTGGCGTCGGCTTTGATCAGCTGGCTTTGCTGCTGCCGTCAGACAGCGCCGATGTCGATGTGATCTTTTACAACTCCGATGGGTCGACCTCTGGGGCTTGCGGTAATGCCAGCCGCTGTATCGCCCGGTTGTTGATCGAAGAGAGCGGTCGCGACGCTGTCACCATGCGCACCGCACGGGGGCTGTTGCCGGCCATTCGCACGCCAGAGGGGGAGATCAGCGTCAATATGGGCCTGCCGCAATTGGACTGGCGGGATGTGCCCTTGGCGCGCGAAATGGATACGCTGGAACTGCCGATAGAGGGCGCACCGTCGGCCACCGGCATGGGCAATCCGCATTGCACGTTTATTGTCGAGGATGCAGAGGCGGTGGATCTGGCGGCCTTTGGCCCAACCATCGAACATCACCCGCTCTATCCCGAACGGACCAATGTGCAGGTCGCGCACATTGTCGGCCCGGATCACATCCGCATGCGGGTGTGGGAACGGGGTGTGGGGATCACGCTGGCCTCTGGGTCATCGTCTTGCGCCACGGCTGTCACAGCGGCGCGTCGGGGCCTGACCGGGCGCCGTGTGCGGGTGGATCTGGATGGCGGGTCGCTGACCATTGATTGGCGCGACGATGGGGTTTGGATGACGGGTGCTGCGACTTATGTCTTTGACGGTGTCCTGACCGCAGAGTTTTTAAGAGGCACCTGATGTCCGCCCCCAAATTCACCACATTGGGTTGCCGCCTGAACGCCTATGAAACCGAGGCGATGAAAGAGCTCGCCGCCGGGGCAGGGGTTGAAAACGCCGTCGTGGTCAACACCTGCGCTGTCACGGCAGAGGCCGTGCGCAAGGGCAAGCAGGAAATCCGCAAGCTGCGCCGGGACAATCCCGGGGCTAAGCTGATCGTCACCGGATGCGCCGCCCAGACGGACCCCGAAGCGTATAACCAGATGGCAGAGGTTGATCTGGTCATAGGCAACACCGAAAAAATGCAGGCGGGTACCTGGAAGGCCATGGGCCCGGATTTTATTGGCCAGACGGAGCGCGTGCAGGTCGATGACATCATGTCGGTCACGGAAACCGCGGGCCATCTGATTGATGGCTTTGGCACCCGATCACGCGCCTATGTTCAGGTCCAAAACGGGTGCGATCACCGCTGTACATTCTGCATCATCCCCTATGGCCGCGGCAATTCCCGGTCGGTCCCTGCGGGCGTCGTGGTGGATCAGATCAAGCGGCTGGTGGATCGTGGCTATAACGAGGTCGTCCTGACTGGCGTCGACCTCACCAGCTGGGGCGCGGACCTACCCGCGCAGCCGAAACTGGGCGATCTGGTCATGCGGATTTTGAAACTGGTGCCAGATCTGCCGCGCCTGCGGATCAGTTCCATCGACTCCATCGAGGTGGATGAAAACCTGATGCAGGCCATCGCAACTGAATCCCGGCTGATGCCGCATCTGCACCTGTCGCTGCAAGCCGGCGACGATATGATCCTGAAACGGATGAGGCGCCGCCATCTGCGCGATGACGCGATCCGGTTCTGCGAAGAGGCGCGCAAACTGCGCCCCGACATGACCTATGGCGCGGACATCATCGCGGGCTTCCCAACAGAGACAGAGGTGATGTTCGAAAACTCGCTAAAACTGGTGCAGGACTGCGACCTGACCTGGCTGCATGTCTTCCCCTATTCGAAACGCGACGGCACCCCCGCCGCCAAAATCCCCAATCAGGTCAACGGCAATGACATCAAATCCCGCGCCGCCCGCTTGCGCGCCGCTGGCGATGCCCAGGTCACCAAACACCTGACCGCCCAGATCGGGCGTACGCATAATATCCTGATGGAAAACCCCCGCATGGGTCGGACCGAACAGTTCACCGAGGTGACGTTCAATGCCGATCAGGTGGAAAGCACGATTGTCCGGGCCGAAGTCACAGGGATTGCGAGCGAACGGCTGGTAGTGTGACCCACCCAACGCACGAAAATCGAAATCGGGACTGATGTCCATAGATCGGATTAGGTATATTTCCCATTGATCTCAGCCCCATCCACGTGCTGACTCCCTTTATGTTTGTCGGGACCATCAGTCGGTTTATCAATGCCCTTTTTGTCGTTGTGGTGATCTCCATGGCGATTCCGGGGTCTCATCGGGCGGCCTTTCCCAGTGCATTCGGCTTGATAGAGATTGCCCCGCGTATCTGGTCGGATGCGCCCCACAATGCCGCAACCTATCGCGCATTGGTGGCAAATGCGCGCCGGAACGTGGCGGCGTATTTCGGCACGGCCAACAATCCGGTCATCATCCTGTGTTCGACCAAAACCTGTGCCCGCCGGTTCGGCATTGGTGGCAATGGGGCTGCTATTGGTCCCTTTGCGGTGTTGGTCAGTCCTGGCGGCTTAACACTGGGCACCCTGACGCATGAGCTGACACATTCCAGGTTGCACCACTCCATGGGCCTCAGGAACCTGATCCGTCAGCCCTTTCCCACCTGGTTTGATGAGGGGCTCGCCACCCATGTGGCCGATCATCCGAAATGGAACGGCCCGGTCACAGACACCGCCCGCGCCCGGGTGCGCCGGGTGCTCAGATTCTGGGATTGGGATGACATCTATCGCGCAATTGGGGCCGGGCTGGCCTATCGCGCTGCCGCGGCAGAGGTCGCGGCGATAGAGCGCCACGCCGGTCGCAGTGGAGTGCTGGAACTGATCACGCGTGCCGAACAGGGGGAGGATTTTGATACGGTTTTGGCCCAGATCATGGCCCGCTGACGTTTAACCGGCCGAAGGATTACCCATATCCACGCAAGGCGTTCACATTCGCGGCGATCTCCCCCAGATGCCGCTCATCAGTGCCGCAACACCCGCCCAGAATATCGGCCCGCGGGAACATCTGAGCGACGCCTCCCATTTGCTGGCCCAGTTCCACCGGATCGCCGTCTTCCAGATGGCCGAGTTTGCACAGGGCAAGCTTATCCATTCGGACCGCGTTAGGGCGGACATAGCGCAGACGATCCAGCCAAGGCCCCGCATCAGCCAGCGCCGGTTCAAACTCCAACGGATGCGAACAATTGGTGCCAAACCAGGTCGCCGCGCCATTGGTTTTGTCGTTAATCGTCTCCACCGCCTCGCGCAGGCTCGGCCCAGACCGCAAACGACCCTCATTGGTCAGGGTCAGGCTGACACCAATTGGAATCCCGATTGCGGTCGCAGCCCGGACCACACCAACGGCCTCGGGAATATTGTTGAAAGTCACCGCAATGGCCATGTCAGCTGGCGTCTTTGTCAGCGTCGTCAATTGGACGGAGTGATAATCTTCGGCCTCTTCTTCGGTGATGCCCACACCGGTGCCATAGGCATCCCCGCGCGGGCCGATGCATCCGGCGATATAGGCATCCGAGACGCGGCCTTCATATTCGCGCCGTATACCATCCAGAAAGGCGATGGTGCGCATTTGCATGTCCACCAAACCCTCTGGCGAATAACCCAGCTTTGCCCCCCAATCGGGGCTTGCCCTGTAGTCGTGGCCAAGGATCAGTATTCCGGTTCCGTGCCGTTCCGCGACATCAAAGCATCGACGGGAAATATCCTCAATAATCGGGTGCGCCTTGGGATCATCCAGCAAGGGGAACATCGCGAATTCCGGAAGTTCAAAACCCCATTTGTATAGAATTTCGGTCTCTACACCGCCTTCGGTGATGTAAAATTTGTTTTCAAGTCTCGGTGGAAAATCCTGCATGTGGCCCCCTGTCGGTCTCACCTGACAGGTTAGCATAATTGTTAACACTCCGTGAATACGCAGCCCGGATGGGGCAGCGGATGCGTGCCAACCACCCGCCCTCATGGGCCGACCACCGCACGCCCGGTTCAGGCCACCATAGCCCGATTTCACGCCGCCGTGATACCGACAAAATACCGACGTGCTGCAGCACCGGTTTTCTGGTCTATTCCGGTCATTAACCTTTGATTCGCGTGGGCTTTATGACCCTTCCCATTCTCTATTCCTTTCGTCGTTGCCCCTATGCCATCCGCGCCCGTCTTGGCGTGGCCAGTGCCGGGGTGAAGGTGGAGTTGAGAGAGGTCATCCTGCGCGACAAGGCCCCCGAATTTCTGGCCACGTCCCCCACAGCCACTGTCCCCTGCCTGAAGGCGGGCGATCTGGTGCTGGATGAAAGCTTTGACATCATGCTTTGGGCGTTGGATCAACACGATCCAGAGGGATGGCTGAACATGCCTGCCCTTGGCTTTGATCTGGTTGCGGAAAAAGACGGGCCGTTTAAAACCGCGCTTGATCGGTATAAATACTCGGTGCGCCACAAGGATGTGGATATCGAGGTTGAACGCCACAAGGCAGGATTATTTTTGCATAAAATCAACAAGATGATGGAAGGTCGCGCCTATTTGTTCAGCGATCACCCCTGCTTTGCCGACATGGCGATCTTGCCGTTCGTCCGGCAATTCGCCCATGTCGATTTGGATTGGTTCACCGCCCAGCCCTGGCCCGAACTGGCCCGGTGGTTGGTGGCTTTCAAAGCCTCCGACCGTTTCACCTCGATCATGACCAAATACCCCCGCTGGTATGCCGGCGATCCGGTCACGACCTTCCCCTGACCCCTTCCTTTCGCCCGAAATACCTTGGGGTGTTTGAGGGGCAACGCCCCTCATTTCACCGAATGGAATGCGCCGCAGGCGCGCTGTCAGATCACGCCGCCAGCGCCGCGCGCGTTTTGCCGATCATCAACGCTGCTCGGGCAGCCTCGCGCCCCTTCTCAACGAAATGTTCACGATAGATCGTATTATGGTGCTGGGTCTCTTGATACTGGTGTGGGGTTAGCGAGACCGACAAAACCGGCACGCCGGTGTCCATTGCCGCGCGCATCAGCCCGTCCACCACGGCCTGGGCCACAAAATCATGGCGGTAAATACCACCATCCACGACGAAGGCCGCAGCAGTCACAGCGCTGTAGCGCCCTGATGCGGCCAGATCGCGGGCCAGCAAGGGCATTTCAAACGCGCCGGGCACGTCAAAGATATCGATCTGGTCTGCTGGGATCAGTTCCTGAAATCCGACCAAGGCCTGATCAACAATATCAGCATGCCAACTGGCCTTGATAAAAGCGTAACGGGTGTGTGTCATCGTAATCTCCTTTGGTATCGACACGTCACCCAAGGCGATTACGGGCGGTCACGGATTTCCGTGCCGCTCGTCCTCTTTCATCCGGACTGTAACCGTCGGCTCTGGCCTCTCACCAGATCTGCTGACCCCTTGAAACCAAGGGCGCTCGCGGGCTCGTGGGGCTGACCCACATACCGCCGGTGGGGAATCTCACCCCGCCCTGAGAACGCCGGCACCCTGCACCAAGTCGAGATTTCGGGCAAGATAAATTCAGCCTGTTCGTTATGGATCCAGAGATCAAAGTGGACCGGTGCCCAATTCGCCCCTACATGTTGATCAACACAGGAGGAACGGACATGGCTTTACCAATCCTGCCGATTGCCGGCATTGCGATGCGCTACGGCGCTGTGGCGCTGGCCGGATATGCGGTGATGCGGCAGATTTCTCCGGGCCGCCGGGATCAGCGGGCAGAAGATGCGCTGGACGATGTGGAGGAGGGCCTGACCCTTCGCAGGGATGCAGGCCAAGTCAACACCACATCGCATTTCCACCGGGTGATCCGGGTGGGGACCAATGGCCCGGGCATAGAGGTTGATTTGACCACGCTTGGCCGTCTGCGCATTCGAAAGGTCAAGTGAATGAAGCTTCATTTCAGCCCAACCTCGCCCTATGTGCGCAAAGTCATGATATTGCTTCATGAATCGGGTCAACTGGATGATGTAGAATTGATCCCGACAACGGGGACACCACTGACCCCATCTGACGGTTACGTCGCGCAGAACCCTTTGACCAAAGTGCCTGCGCTGCAACGGCCCGATGGCTGCACGCTTTATGACAGCCGGGTGATCTGCCGCTATCTGGATGATCGGGTCGGGACAGGGCTTTACGGGCAGGGTAGTTCACTGTGGGAGGTACTGACGCTGGAGGCGACGGCGGAGGGGATGCTCGATGCGGCGCTTCTGATGGTCTATGAAGCTCGTCTGCGACCGGCAGGGGCACAATCGGCAGATTGGATAGATGGGCAGTGGCGCAAGATCGATCAGGCGCTTGCGGCGTTAGAAGATCGCTGGATGTCCCATCTGAATGCACCCTTGAATATGGGGCAAATTGCTGTGGCCTGTGCGCTTGGATATCTGGATTTGCGCCATGCGGATCGCGACTGGCGCAGTCGAGCCCCCCAGATCGGCGACTGGTTTGCCGGGTTCAGCAAACGCCAATCTTTTCAGGACACGCAACCAACGGGTTAAACTACGCCGGCGTGAAGCTTTCACGGGCTTCGCAATACCAATTGTCGAGAAAGCGATAATCTGTTGGTTTTGCCTCGTTCAGATAGCAGCGCAGCTCCAGTTTGTTTTCACGACGGCTGAGGCGCATGACCGGGCGCTGCCATTCCAGCAGTTCGCAGGCATCTTCGATAATGGCATTGAACCACGGCTCGGCCTCGACCGGGCTACAATAACGGCCGCAAAAATCATTGATCCAACCCATGACGCTGGTGATCAGCAACTCTTCTTTGCCCATCAGGTGGGCGACAAAAATGGATTTGGCGATCAGTTCAACCGCATAGCGGCGCGACTGGCCGAGCATGTGCCCCGCATCCAACTGCACCACAGAAGTCGAGATCTCGATCTTCTTCGAAAGACTGGACTGTTTTTCGAAGGATAACTGAGGAAGGCCCTGTGGCAGCGGGGCGGTTTGCATCTGGTGTAGTTGAGTGGCAGACATTTCAAAGTCTTTCAAAGTGTGTGTGAGCCGAAATAATCGGTGTCTGCCTAAGGAATATCTTACATTTGTCATTAATAAGGCGGGCCGGTCCCGACCGTCACAAATCCGCCTTATTTATCCTTTTGATTCTCGTTTGAAAAAATCTAAGCAGTTGAATATATGAAATATATTTCACTTAGTGCATGGCTTCCTATTCTGGCCACAATACAATTTTAGCTCCCGCTTTCCTCTGCGTAAGCAGATCAGTTCTGCCTTTTGGCACCGGGCGCGGTTTCCAAATTGTGCCTAAATTTAGCAAAACTTGCGGATACTGGTTACAAATCGTCAACAATAAGGCGGGAAAGCGATTCGCACATTGGCACAAGATTCGAGGCAACCTGTCTTTTCGTATCAGTTTCGGTCAAATGACCCCGCGGAACGCGATGTTGGGTGGTATTCTCGTGTCAATGGTGCATTTTTAGGGCTGCGCCCGATTGTCCGCTGGACGCGGGCGTTCGGGCCCGCTAATAACCCGCCCGGGAAGGCTCGTCTATTGACGCGGCCCTGTAGTCGTATTTGGCAACCGCCAACAAAGGGAGAAACTGTCCGTGTCCCACGCAGAAGATCACGAAGGCACCCGTAGGGATTTCCTATATTATGCAACGGCTGGCGCCGGTGCAGTCACCGCCGGGGCCGCTGTCTGGCCGCTGGTCGATCAAATGAACGCCAGTGCAGATGTGCGCGCTTTGGCCTCGATCCGGGTTGATATCTCCGGTATTGCCGAAGGCACTCAGCTGACGGTCAAATGGCAGGGCAAGCCGGTCTTTATCCGCCACCGCACCGCCGATGAGATCGCCGAGGCGCGTTCTGTTGAGATGGGCGAGCTGATCGACCCGATCGACCGGAATGACAACAAACCCGGTCTGGACGCCACTGACGAAAACCGTTCGCTGGATGCCGAAGGCAAATGGCTGGTGATGTTGGGCCTATGTACGCATCTGGGCTGCGTGCCGTTGGGCGATGGCGCTGGTGATTTCCATGGTTGGTTCTGCCCCTGCCACGGCTCGCATTACGACACCGCTGGACGTATCCGCAAAGGACCTGCGCCGCAAAATTTGCCGGTGCCTATTGCCTCTTTTGTCGACGAAACAACGATTCAGCTGGGTTAAGGGAGACGCAGATGTCCGGAATTCCGCACGATCACTACGAACCCAAGACGGGTATCGAAAAATGGCTGCACTCCCGCCTGCCGGTTGTTGGCCTCTTGTATGACACATTGATGATCCCCACGCCCAAGAACCTGAACTGGATGTGGATCTGGGGCATCGTCCTGACCTTTTGTCTGGGTCTGCAAATCATCACCGGGATCGTTCTGGTGATGCATTACACCCCGCATGTCGACTTGGCCTTTGCCTCGATCGAACACATTATGCGTGACGTTAATGGCGGTCATATGATCCGCTATTTCCACATGAACGGCGCATCGCTGTTCTTTGTGGCGGTTTATGCCCACATGTTCCGCGGCCTGTATTACGGGTCTTACAAGGCCCCACGTGAGGTCACCTGGATCATCGGAATGCTGATCTATCTGATGATGATGGGCACCGCCTTTATGGGTTACGTTCTGCCTTGGGGGCAGATGTCCTTCCACGGTACTGCGGTTATCACCGGCCTCTTTGGCGCGATCCCGGGTATCGGCGAAGCAATACAGGGCTGGCTCTTGGGGGCATCTGCTGTGGGTCAGCCGGCGCTGAACCGCTTCTTCAGCCTGCATTACCTGCTGCCATTTGTTATCGCAGGTCTGGTTATGGTTCACATCTGGGCCTTCCACACCACCGGCAACAACAACCCGACCGGGGTTGAGGTGCGTCGCGGGTCAAAAGCCGAAGCTGAAAAAGACACCGTCCCGTTCTGGCCCTACTACGTCATCAAAGACGTGTTTGCGCTGGCGGTTATTCTGGTTGTCTTCATGGCGATCGTTGGCTTTATGCCGAACTATCTGGGCCACCCAGATAACTATATCGAGGCGAACGCCCTGGTCACCCCGGCGCATATCGTACCTGAATGGTATTTCCTGCCGTTCTACGCGATCCTGCGCGCCTTTACCGCCGATGTGTGGGCTGTTCAGTTGGTCAGCTTTGTCACCGGCGGCATCGTAGACGCCAAGTTTTTCGGGGTGCTGGCCATGTTCGGTGCGATTGCTGTGATGGCGCTGGCACCATGGCTGGATACTTCCAGCGTGCGTTCCGGTCGTTACCGCCCGATGTTCAAATGGTGGTTTGCGCTGCTGGTCATCGACTTCTTCGTGCTGATGTGGGTTGGTGCCCGTCCGGCCGAATTCCCCTATGACTGGATTTCGCTGATCGCATCTGCCTACTGGTTCGCCTATTTCCTGATCATCCTGCCTCTGCTGGGTGTGATCGAAAAACCGCTGGCCACGCCGGATACAATCGAAGCTGACTTCAACGCCCATTATGGCGCGTCTGAAACACCTGCCGAATAAGAGGGACACTGACAATGATCAAACAACTCGCGATCACCGCAGTTACCGCCCTTGGCCTGTCGGCAGGGGGTGCCATCGCCGCCGGCGGTGGGGAACAGCATATCGAGGACTTCGCCTTTTCTTTCGAGGGGCCGTTTGGCACCTACGATCAGGCGCAGTTGCAGCGCGGCTTTCAGATCTACACCGAGGTCTGCTCTGCCTGCCACGGTCTGCAATACCTGTATTTCCGCAATATCGCGGATGAGGGAGGGCTGGGTTATACCGAAGAGCAGGCCCGCGCCTATGCAGCGCAGTTTGAGGTTTTCGATCCGGAACTGGATGATTTCCGTGCTGCGACCCCGGCAGACAAGTTCCCGGCAAACACTGCCGCTGGCGCCCCTGATCTGACCCTGATGGCAAAAGCACGTGCCGGTTTCCACGGCCCGGCTGGTCTGGGGATCAACCAGATCGTCAAAGGCATGGGTGGCGCTGAATATATCGCCTCTCTGCTGGCTGGTTATACCGGCAAGGAAAAAACCGAGGCAGGTGCCACGCTTTATGAAAACACCGCCTTCCCAGGCGGCTGGATTTCCATGGCACCGCCGCTGTCAGATGAGCTGGTTGAGTTTGCTGACGGTCATGCAAACGACCTGCATCACCTCTCTGAGGATGTTTCGGCCTTCCTGATGTGGACGGCAGAACCCAAGATGATGGCACGTAAGCAGGCCGGTTTGCTGGGCGTAGTCTTTCTGACCATATTGTCTGTGTTGCTCTATCTGACCAACAAGCGGATCTGGGCAGGCATCAAAGGCAAAAAGCACGCGTAACAGCGCTTTTCACGCCGAAATCACCTGAACACTGCATGAAACCCCGTCCGATGACGGGGTTTTTTGCTTTGGCTCACGCTGAAATGACAGGCTGAAACCTAGGATTGATCATCCGTACACAGACAAAGGGATGACAATATGCGACACTCAACCAGAGTTTCAGGAGGCGCCATGCGCTGGATGAACCACAACACACGCAGGTTGGCGGCGCTGGCCGTTTATGCTGCCCTTCTGGTGGGCGGCATGATGTTGGCCCGCGCCTTCGGCATGACGGCAGAGGAAGAACTGCGCGCCAGTCATGTGATGGGCCCGGTGGTGTTGATGGTTTTGGGGGCATTCCTCCTTTTGTCGGCCTTGCCGTTTGTCCCAGGAGTAGAGATCGGGGTCGGGCTTTTACTGGTCTTTGGCGGTAAGATCGCGATGGGGGTCTATCTGTCTATGGTGTTAGCGCTGCTGATAGCCTACGGGGTCGGGCGTTTTGTGCCTGTGCAGGTCTGTTCTGCGGCCTTCAGCTATCTCGGATTTCACAAGGCACGAGGGCTGGTCGAAGATTTGTCGCAACTCACACGCCAAGACCGACTGACATATCTGACGCAACATGCGCCCAACCGCTTGCTGCCATTCATGCTGCGCCATCGTTATCTTGGGCTAATGCTGATCCTGAATATGCCCGGAAACGCCCTGATAGGCGGGGCTGGGGGCATTGGGTTGGCGGCCGGCATGTCGGGACTGTACAACCCGTTGGCCTATCTGGCCGCGATTTTGGTGGCTGTGGCCCCGGTTCCGATCTTCTGTATTTTGTGGATGTAGGGCGACACGGCCTGATTGCGATTGCGCAACTGTGATTCCGTACTTGAGCGATCCGCTCCCGCCCGGTAGACCGCTGGGAAAGGAGCATCGCCCATGTCGATCAACACATTCGGACATCTTTTCCGCGTCACCACCTGGGGCGAAAGCCATGGGCCTGCTTTAGGTGCGACGGTTGACGGTTGCCCGCCAGAGGTGCCGGTGGACGAGGCCATGCTCCAGCAGTGGCTGGACAAACGCAAACCGGGGCAGAACAAGCACACGACCCAGCGTCGTGAACCCGATGCCGTGAAAATCCTGTCTGGCGTGTTCGAGGGCAAGACGACGGGAACGCCGGTTCAGCTGATGATCGAGAACACCGATCAGCGATCAAAGGATTATGGCGACATCGCCAATACCTTTCGCCCCGGCCATGCCGACATCACCTATCATCTGAAATACGGCAATCGCGATTATCGCGGCGGCGGGCGATCCTCTGCCCGGGAAACGGCGGCCCGTGTGGCGGCAGGTGGTCTGGCGCGCGAGGCAATCAAGGCCATCGCGCCCGGTGTCGAGATCAAGGGCTACATGGTTCAGATGGGGGAAAAGCACATCAATCGCAGCCACTTTGACTGGGATCAGATTGATCAGAACCCGTTTTGGGTGCCCGATGCGGGCTGTGTGGGCGAATGGGAAACCTATCTGGATGGGGTCCGCAAGGGGCACAATTCTGTCGGGGCTGCTGTGGAAATTGTTGCCCGCAATGTGCCCGCCGGGATTGGCGCGCCGGTCTATGGCAAGCTCGATACGGATCTGGCTGCGGCGATGATGTCGATCAACGCTGTGAAGGGTGTCGAGATTGGCGAGGGCATGGCCGCAGCGGGTTTGAGCGGCACAGATAATGCGGATGAGATCTTCATGGGCCCCAACGGGCCCGAATACAGTTCGAACCATGCAGGCGGCATTCTGGGCGGTATTTCCACGGGCCAGGATATTGTCGTGCGTTTTGCCGTGAAACCGACGTCGTCGATCCTGACGCCGCGCCAATCGATCCGCAAGGATGGCTCCCCCATCGAAGTGATCACCAAAGGCCGCCACGACCCGTGCGTCGGTATCCGCGCGGTTCCCGTGGGGGAGGCGATGATGGCCTGTGTGATCCTTGACCACCTGCTTTTGCATCGTGGGCAGGTGGGTGAAAACCGGGGAAAGATCGGATAGGGCAGGGTGCGTGCAAGCGTCCCACGCCTCCGGCGGGAGTATTTGTGCCAAAAAGAAAAGGCGGTTAACGTCTTTGGGCTTTGGATATCTGAACAGCGAGAATGCCAAAAGCCACGATTGTGACGCCTAAGATATCGCGCGCGCCCAGTGTTTCCCCCAACAGGACGGCGGCAACAGCGACCCCAAGAAACGGATTGAGGAAGTGAAAGGTGGCGGCCCGTGTCGCCCCGATCCGGTTAACCAGCGTGAACCAGACCCAGGTGGCGGCAAGGCCGGGCACCAGCGTCGTGTAGGCAAATGCGCCTGCCAATCGCCAGCTCCAGTTGACCTGCCAGGTTTCGAACCCGAGCGCGGCAATGGCCAATGCGCCACTGCCGACCAGCATCTGCAGCCCAACCACCATCAGGATATTCCCGCCAGAAGAGGCAGAGCGTGCTGATAATGTGGCAATGGACAGTGCAAAGGCCCCCAGAACACACAGACCGACGCCCAAAAGGCTGACATCGGCCTGCCCTAACCGGGCGCTCATGATCAATGCAACTCCGGCAAAGCCTGCGACCAGTCCGGCAGTGCCAAGGGCGGGCAGGCGTTCACGAAACAGAACCCACCCGGCAAAGGCCACCAATAGCGGCATTGTCGAGGCGATGATCGCGGCCAGCGATGCCTCTACCCATTGCATGGCGATGAAATTCAGGCCGAGATAAAGCGCGTTCTGGCACAGGCCAAAGACAATCGTTGCCTTTCTTTGCCCAGGCGTCAGGCGCCAGCTTTGCCCCAGGGCCCGCGCGATGCCAATTGCGATCAGGCCGGAAATCAGAAACCGGATCGCCAGCGCCGTCATTGGCGGGGCATCCATCACGATCATACGGGCAGAGGTGAAGGCCGATGACCACATGAAGGCAAAGGCGAGCCCCATAAAAATCGCACGAATATCCATGAAACCCGTTACTGCCAATCCCGTTTAAGTTCTGCCCCAATGGCTTCGCAAAAAGACAGACACTGAAATCCACATTTCAACAACATAAATATTGCGAGAAATCGGAAAACCTGCATCGATGCACTAAGAAAATAGCAAAGGGCAGTCGTGTGAAAATCATCCAGATTTCTGACATTCACCTGATCACACCGGGCGGGTTGCTTTATGGAAACGACCCGGAGCAACGCTTTGCTGCCTGTCTGGAGGATATTCTCCGCTGGCAATCAGATGCGGAATTTCTGGTGATTACCGGTGATCTGGCGGATGCCGGAGAACCTGTCGCATATGATCTGCTGCGCCGGATGACGGCGGCGTGCCCCATGCCGGTGCATCTGATGATGGGAAATCATGACATCCGCGAAAACCTGTGCGCGGCCTTTCCCGATCTCACCCGTGATCCCAATGGGTTTGTTCAGTGCCGTTTGGAAACGGATCAGGGCGTGATGTTATTTCTGGACACGACCAAGGATGGCATCGATGCGCACGAGGGCGAATATTGCCCTGCGCGCCGCGCGTGGCTGGCCGAACAGTTGCTACAGGCAGGTGACACACCCACCTACCTTTTCATGCATCATCCCCCGTTTCAGGTCGGCATGCCGGTGGTAGACGACATTCAACTATGGGAGCCCGAGGCCTTTGGCGAGGTGCTGCGCGAAGGGCGCAACATCCGCCATGTCTTCTTTGGCCATATCCACAAAACGGTTTACACCAACTGGCGCGGCATTCCCTTTACCAGCCTACCCAGCCTTAACCACCAAAATCCACTGGTGCCTGAAAGCGTACCGGTAGAACTAAGTGATGAGCCGCCGTCCTACGCTGTCATCACGATCACCAACGACCAGATCACCGTTGTCGAAGAGCCGTTCATGTCACGCGGTCCGATGCCCGCGGACTAGCGCTAGTGTGACCATACGGATCTCGCCTACGGTGCGATGTTCTGGTTTATCCTGAACAGATTGTCCGGGTCATATTGGCGTTTGATGCTGACCAGCCGGTTATAGTTGCCGCCATAATTGTCCTGAACGCGGACGGAATCGTCATCGTCCATGAAGTTGATATAACCCCCCGCCTCCGAATGCGGGGCCAGCGCGTCCGAATAGTCACGCACCCATTTGGTGTTGGCTGCGTCTTGAGCCGGGTCATCGGACGCTGCAATTATCACCATTGAAAAATTGGCATCCCGGTGGCCAAAGGCCGTGGCATCCGCGGCCACGTCATGACAGACTCCGTTGATTGGATAGAGATGCATGGTCGAACTGACGGTGGGCGCATTTGGCCCATGTCGGACATGTTCTGCAATGGCCTCATCCGTCAGATCTTTGACGAAGTTGCCTTTCCAGTATTGGCGGATTCCCGGTGGGAACAGGGCATCAAAGGCGCCATTTATGGCCGGGTAGGGCAATGGGCCAACCATTTCTGCCTTCACCTCTGCCACATCGTGGAACGCTTTGAACTGCTTTTCACCCTCTGCCGGATCACCGGACCAGCAGGCCACAATGGCCGCAAACATATCGCCATGTCGATCTTCGGGGATGAAAGGCAAAGGTGGCGCAATCTGGAAGGCAGGGAAGCCTCCCATCTCGGGCGGGGCATTTGCAATGAATTCCCGATAGAATTTGAAAATGTTTTCCGTTTCCTCGATTTCATAGAACATCGGCCCCCAATAGACGGTCTCTATCGGGTGGAGCTTATATTCCAGAGATGTACAGACACCAAAGTTCCCACCGCCGCCGCGGATGGCCCAGAACAGATCAGCATTTTCATTTTCACTGGCAACCAGAATGCTGCCATCTGCGGTCACCACATCGGCAGAGATCAGATTGTCCAGCGATAATCCGCATCCGCGGGTCAGATAGCCAATACCGCCGCCCAATGTCAGGCCCGCAATCCCGGTGGTGGAAATCACACCGCCTGTCGTGGCCAGACCATAGGCATGAGTGGCCGCGTTAAAATCACCCCAGGTGGTGCCCCCCTCGGCGCGGGCGGTTCTGGCGGCCGGATCAACACGCACGCCGCGCATTTTTGACATGTCGATGACAACACCGCCGTCATTGGTGCCAAATCCAGGCCCGCTGTGGCCACCACCGCGGACCGAAAGATCCAAACCGTTGTCGCGGGCAAAGTGGATCGTGGTTGCCACGTCACCGGCATTCATCACCCTGACAACTACGGCGGGCTTTCTGTCGATCATGCCATTATGAACGGAACGGGCATCCTCGTAATCTGCGTCACCTTCGACAATCACGTCGCCGCGGACCAGATCATTCAATTCACTCGGTGTTTTCGTAGTCATCTTATCCCCCTAAATAACGTTCGCGCCCGCGATACCAATCGCGGGGACGTTGTAGTGCCGACGAGAAAACGATCGGACACAGACGGGAAAACAGAAAGATCGATAAGCATACACGCCGACTCAGCGGTCTGCGTCCTCTCGTTGATCATAACATATTTGGACGGATCGCAGAAAATGGCGGGAGATTTGGGTAAGATTGACCCAGTTAGACCTTGGTCGATCAATCTGGTTACTTGCTGACGCGACGGTCGCCAACGTAGGCGACGCTGAGTTTTTTCTTGGATAAGCCGAAGTAATTTTCGGCTTATCCGGCGGTATTTCTCATCTGATAAATCTTTTCAGCTCCTCAAAAACCCGGTCAGTCGAACTGTTCTGCCTGCGAATATGGCGGCATTTCAAATCAAGGTGGGAGGCTGCATTCCTTGTGTGGTTCCACCGGTCTTGGCGGGATGCGATTCTGAGCGTGGAAGAAAGAACACCTAACATTTTATGTTTCCTTTTCTTAATCAAGTTATCCGATACTTGAATATTTCGGTTATTTGGTGTGAAAATCAATTCAATATGAATTTCAATATGAAAGATGTACTTACATATGTCGCTTTGGAAACTGCCATCGCTATCAGCACTTCGCGCCTTTGAGGCCGCCGCCAGGCATCAAAGCTACAGCAGGGCTGCAGAGGAAATGAACGTCACCCATGCCGCCATCGGGCAACATGTGCGCTGTTTGGAGGCAGAGTTTTCCCAGACGCTGATGATCCGGCAAGGGCGCGGTGTGGTGTTGACCCCGGCTGGTGCCAGATTGGCAGAAAGTTTACGGCAGGGTTTTTCCACCATCGCCGATGGGGTGGATACCTTACGCGCCGAGGTTGAGACACGACCCATAAATCTCAGCACGACGCCCGCCTTCGCGTCAAATTGGCTCATGCCGAGAATGGGGGAATTTTGGGCTCAACATCCTGACATTGAAATCAGCATCAGCCCGAACATCGATGTTGTGGATTTGAAATCCGGGGGCTTTGATATGGCGATCCGCTATGGGGATGGGCACTGGCCGGGGTTGGAGGTTGAGCTTTTGACCGATGGGGATTTCTGGATAGTTGGTCCCCCTGCATTGGTATCAGCGGTCGAAATAGAGTCAGTTCGTGAAATTGAGGACATGACCTGGGTCTTGGAAACGCACATGCTGGAACGCCGTGTTATGCTTGAACATGTGGGGATCAAACTGGAAAATTTGACCCTGCGCCTGCTCAACACCAATGCGTTGGTTCTGGCAGCGGTAAAATCAGGTTTGGGCGTTACCGTGCAGCCGCGATCTGTTGTCGAACAGTTGGTCGATGCCGGAGAGTTGGCTTTCGTCACAGACCTTGGCCACCATGAGCTGGGGTATAACATGGTCACTTTGCCCGGTCGAAACCCGCCTGGTGTGTCAATCTTCAAGAAATGGCTGCGACAGCAGGCGGCGTCTCAAAGCGGTCGGAAATAAAAAAGGACCGCGGTTAAGCGGCCCTTTCCGAATTCTTGCGATCTGGCGCGGATCAGCCGTTGACGCTGTCTTTCAGTGCCTTGGCGATGGTCATTTTCACGACTTTGTCCGCCTCTTTCTTGATCTGCTCGCCGGTGGCCGGGTTGCGGACCATACGCTCCGGGCGTTCACGGCAGTAGATTTTGCCAACGCCGGGCAGGGTGACTGCGCCACCGCCGGATACTTCGCGGGTGATGATGCTGATGACAGCGTCCAAAGCGCCTGCTGCGGATTTCTTATCAGACCCCATTTCATCGGCCAGAGCAGCCACAAGCTGTGTCTTGGTCATAGGTTTTGCCATTTGTATGTCTCCTCAGATTTGCCCTGTTGTTGGGGCGTTATTGGCCGCATTAAACTGTATATGGTGGGACGACACAACAATTAGTGGCGCTGAAAAGCTGTTTTTCCCTAAAAATATGCGCTTTTTTGCCATTCCCTAGAGGAAGGCGGTCTCTTCAAAGCTGCGCAGTTTCCGCGAATGGATACGCTCAAGCGGCATGTCGCGCAATGTTTCCATCGCCTGAATGCCGATCAGCAGATGCCGCGCCACCTGACTGGTGTAAAATTCAGACGCCATGCCGGGCAATTTCAGCTCCCCATGCAGGGGTTTGTCAGACACGCACAGAAGCGTTCCATAGGGGACCCTGAAGCGAAATCCATTGGCGGCGATGGTCGCGCTTTCCATGTCCAGGGCGATGGCACGTGACTGGGACAGGCGCTGCACTGGCCCGGAATTGTCACGCAATTCCCAATTGCGGTTGTCGATGCTGGCCACGGTGCCGGTCCGCATAATGCGTTTTAGCTCATAGCCCTCCAGTTCCGTGACCTTGGCCACGGCCCGTTCCAGCGCGATCTGAATCTCTGCCAAAGGCGGGATAGGAACCCAGACTGGCAGATCAGCATCCAGAACGTTATCCTCGCGCAGATAAGCATGGGCGAGCACAAAATCGCCCAGGCTTTGGGAGTTTCTAAGCCCCGCGCAATGACCAACCATCAGCCAGGCATGGGGGCGTAGAACGGCGATGTGGTCGGTGGCGGTTTTGGCATTTGATGGTCCAACCCCGATATTGACCAACGTAATGCCGTTCCCGTTTTCCCGTTTCAGATGATAGGTTGGCATCTGCGGTAGTTTCACGGGCATGTCCAGCGGAGCGTCGGGATCAGAAATCTCGATATTCCCGGTTGAGACAAAGCTGGTATAACCACTTTCCGGGTCGGCAAGCGCCCGGCGGGCATAGGCCTCGAACTCCGCCACGTAGAACTGATAGTTGGTGAACAAAACGTGGTTTTGGAAATGTTCAGGATCTGTCGCGGTGTAGTGCGACAGCCGGGCCAGAGAGTAATCGACGCGCTGCGCGGTAAACGGGGCCAGCGGCATCGACCCATCCGGATAAACAAAGCCCATTCCATTGACGATCAGATCATTGGTCGTCTCCAGATCCGGCACGTCAAAGATGTCACGCAGCGGGAATTGCAGACACCCATCCTGCGGAACTGTCACGGTGGGGTCGTTGGCAACGGCAAAATGCATTGGGATCGGCGTGTCAGATAGACCGATCGTGATCGGCACATCGTGGTTTCTGATCAGCAAACCGATCTGTTGGATCAGATAGTTTCGAAACAGGTCGGGGCGGGTAACCGTGGTGGAATATTCCCCCGGCTGCGACACGTGACCATAGGCCAGCCGTGTGTCGACATGGGCATGGCTAAGTGTTCTGACCCGAATTTCAGGATAATAGGCGCGATAGCGTTCTGCCGGTTGCGGGCCGGAGGCTTTTGTAGAAAACTTTTCGCACAGAAAACGCGTTGCAATATCATAAAGTTCGCACAAACGATCCACCGCTTCTTCGGCACTGGTAAATTGTTCTGCAGGTGGTGTGGGTGGCGATTGGATTGTCAGTTTCAGATCGGCTGCTTTCATTATTTTTATCCTTTTCGCAGCAATTCTTTCACATTCCGGTTAAAGGGGGAAGAACCTGATCGAGGCTCTATCTTGTCGCCATCAACCGGGCCATATCGAGCATTCGGTTCGAAAATCCCCATTCATTGTCATACCAGCCAAACACCCGAACGATCCCCCCGCGCGAGACAGAAGTTTCATGCGGGACCATCACAATACTTTCCGGGCGCATCCGCATATCGGTGGAAACCACGCGGTCGGTGACCCGGCCGATGATTGGCCCGGTGGCTGCGGTCAGCACATCGTTGACCTCTGCGACGCTGGCTTTGCGCCCCAGGGCGATTGCCAGATCGATACAGGATACGCTGGCTGTCGGTACGCGGATCGCACGTGCCTCTACCCGTCCCGCCAGATGCGGCAGCACATCGCCGATCAGTTGCGCGGCAGAGGTCGTGGTCGGGACCATCGATAGGGCGGCGGCCCGGCTGCGTGCCTCTGTCGCGCGCGGGGTGTCGACGGTTGGTTGGCTGCCGGTATAGCAATGCACGGTCGTCATATGGCCGCTTTCCACATCAAACGCATCGTCGAGAGTTTTTAACAACGGCGCCAACGCGTTGGTGGTGCAAGAAGCGTTGGAGATGATCTTTTGATCCCGCAATTCGAAATCGTTTGCGCCCAGAACGATGGTTTTGTCCGCTGCGGGCGAGGGCCCCGATATCAACACACGACCCGCGCCAGCCTTAAGCCCGCGTTCGGCCACGCCGCGCGTATTGGCGCCACCTGTGCATTCCAAAACAATATCCACATGCGACAGATCCAGCTCGCTCAGGTCGCCCTTCATCGTCACCGGGATGCGTTGGCCATCGACGATCAGCGTGTCGCCCTGGGCATGAACTGTTCCGGGATAGGGCCCAAAGACGCTGTCATATCGCAGCAAATATTCCAGCATATCAATCGCCGCCACGTCATTTATCAGAACCAGCTTGAAATGGGCGCGATGCTGTTTGGACATGGCCAGACGCATGATCGACCGCCCGATGCGGCCAAAACCGTTAATGGCAATGCGAATTGGTGCGTCTGTCATGGGGCTCTCCGGCGATCTATGGCCGGACCATTCCTAAATCCTGAGGCAAGGTCAACCGGGATCGTTGCCTTGACGCCCGGCATGGCCGGTGTAACGTTCCACGCAACCAATCGGAGGGGCTCATGAAAAGCATCGATCTGAACGCTGATCTGGGGGAAAGTTTCGGCCCCTGGAAAATGGGCGAAGACGCGCAGATGATGCAGATCATCTCCAGCGCCAATATCGCCTGTGGCGGCCATGCCGGTGATAACATGACCATGTATGACAGTGTCGTCGCGGCAAAGGCGGCCGGTGTCGCCATTGGGGCCCATCCGGGGTTTGAGGATCGTCAGGGCTTTGGCCGGCGTCGCTTGCCCCTGACCGCGACAGAGGTTGAACGCTTGGTCGCCGCCCAGACCGGCGCACTTTGCGGTGTGGCGGCGCTGGCCGGGGCAGAAGTACAATATGTCAAAGCGCATGGCGCCTTGTCGAACTGGGCCTGCGAAACGCCCGAGATCGCCGCCGCCGTTGTGCGCGCCACACGCGCGGTTCTGGGGGATCGCGCCCTGTTGCTGGCCGTGTCAGGGACAGCATTAGAGACAGAGGCCGACCGCGCTGGTTTGCCAGCCGTGTGCGAAGTTTTCGCCGATCGCGGGTACACACCAGAGGGCCAGTTGGTACAGCGTGGTAGACCCGGTGCCATGATCCATAACGCGGATGAGGCGGCGCAACGGTTGATTGCATTCTTGGAAACCGGTGAAATGCCGACAGTTGGTGGCGATCCCGCGCGCCTTAATGCGGGATCAATCTGCGTGCACGGGGACGGGCCGACAGCGGTTGCCATGGCCGCAGCCCTGCGCGACCGGCTGACCGCCGCCGGGTTTGAGATCAGGTCCTTCGTATGACACCCATGGCCCAACCGGTTGGCGATTGCGGGGTCATGCTGCGCTTTGGTGACCGGATAGATCAAAACATCCATGCGCATGTTGTCGCTTTCCACAAAGCCGCAGAGCGGGTGGGGCTTGCCGGGGTGACCGAATTTGTCCCGTCCTACACCGCGCTCTTCGTGGGGTATGATCCGCTGACAACCGATTATGACACGCTCTCCGCGGCACTTATGGCCCTGAACCCAGATGCGGCAGAGGCGCGTGCGCCGACCGTGTGGACCGTCCCGGTCTGCTATGAGCGCGACTTGGCCCCGGATCTGGAAGAGGTCGCAGCGCAAACGGGCCTTAGCACTGATGCCGTCATCAACGCCCATATGTCCGGCACCTACATGATCTATATGTACGGTTTCGCCCCCGGCTATGCCTATCTGGGCGGCGTGTCGGACGTGTTGCAACTGCCACGCAAGGAAACCCCGGTTCGCGGAGTGCCAGAGGGAACAGTGTGTATAGCGGGCCCGCAGTCGCTGGTCACGACGATGACCCTCCCCAATGGTTGGTGGCTATTGGGGCGGACGGCATTTCGGTTTTTGCGACCAGAAGCTGATGACGCGTTTCCGCTGGCGGTTGGAGATCAAGTGAGGTTTTCGCGGGTCAGCCGCGATGATTATGAAAACGCCCTGATAAATGGGGCCCATCAATGACGGCTGTAATTAACATTACGGCTGCGGGGCCCTTTATCTCTGTTCAGGATCGGGGACGCCCCGGTTTTCTGCGCTTTGGCGTGACCGAATCTGGACCGATGGATCGGGTTGGCTTTGACATTCTGCGTCACGCGCTGGACGGAGGTAACGATTTTCGAGCAATCGAAGTGTCTATGGGCGGTTTGGCCCTGACTTGCACGAGCGGATCGGTGACCCTTGGCGTTGCAGGGGGGGAGTTTGGCATCCGGCTCGACGGGGTCCCGCAAAGCCCGTGGTCTGTCTTTTCCGTATCAGAGGGACAGTCCCTGACCATTCGATCGGGTCCCGCGGGCAGCTGGTGCTATTTGGGGTTTGCTGGCCAGATCGACGGCCCCAACTGGTTAGGCAGCCATGCCGCGCATTTGCCCTCGGGCCTGTGTGGCCGGGCCTTGCAGGCCGGTGATCAGTTGTCTGTCTTAAACGCAGAACTTCGTGGCAATCTGCACGGGGCGTTTCCGATCCCCGATTTCGCCCGCTTTGATGGGCGCACGCGCATCGTGGTTGGCCCGCAAGACGATCGTTTCACCCCACAGGCGCTGACCGCGCTGAATGGTGAGATTTATCAGATCACACAGGAATACGACCGTATGGGCATGCGATTGTCTGGTCCAAAACTTCCACCGCAGGATGCCCTGTCGATCCCGTCAGAGGCGCTGCTCCGGGGGTCGGTGCAGGTGCCGGGCCATGGCGACCCGCTGATCCTTTTGGCAGATCACCAGACCACCGGCGGGTACCCCAAGATCGCCACCGTGATCAGCGCCGATATCGATCGGGTCTCGCAGGCGCGTCCGGGGGACAGGATCAGGTTCAAACCGATGACCGTCGCCGAAGCGGTGGCAGAGGCACGGAGGTTTCACGCGGGCCTCACCACTTATCTTGAGCGGTTGCCCGATTATCGGGGTTCTGTGCTTGATCGGCTGTACCGGATGAACCTGATCAGCGGTGTGGTGTCCCAGACGCCGGATGAACCTTGATCGGCTGATCCACACCTCAAACACGATTTCGTAATGTTTGCCTGTTTTCGTTGCCTCGGCGGTGGCCGATGCGATAAGACAATGACAATAAAATAAAACAGGCGATCGGGCAGATGGATCGTAGAACAATAGTGACCGGGCTGGGGGCCTTGGGTTTGCTGAGCGGATGCAGCAGCAAAATTCGGACCTATGATGGGCCGGATGTGTCGCGCGTTCTTGTCTTCAAGGAAAAACGCAGCATGTACCTAATGGCGGATCGGAATGTGCTGAAAGCTTACAATGTCGATCTAGGGTTCTCCCCGGAGGGTCATAAACAGATCGAAGGCGACGGTCGCACACCCGAAGGCCATTACCTGATCGACCGCCGCAATCCGAACAGCGATTTTCACTTGTCAATCGGCATATCCTACCCCAATTCACGCGATATTGCCCGTGCCCGCGCGATGGGGCGTAGCCCGGGGGGTGACATCTTTATCCATGGCGACCCAAAGCTGATGCGCCGCCTGAAAGGGCCCGACTGGACCTATGGCTGCATCGCTGTCAGCAATGAAGAGATGGAAGAGATTTATGCGATGGTCGCGACCGGCACGCCGATCTCGATATACCCTTAAAGACTACTGATAACCGTGCTGCGGGCCGCACCGGTCAGAAGCGTCCACCAGATCTTGCCATTTTCATCCTGATGCCAGGAAATCCCCAGATGCGTCGCGCGCGGATCAAGAATAACATCGCGCGTATCCTCACGTTGCATCCAGGCGGCCAGAGTTTCCAGCTCTGTCTCATAAGTTTCAGAGATGTTTTGACCCATCAGCGTGCCTGAATACCCTGCTCTCGCGGCGCGATCCAATGGCGAAGAGCCATCGGACCCAAAGTGCCAGGCACGGTTTTGCACCGACATGTCGCGCGAATGCGTGGCCGCCGCTGCATTCAATTCTGAACTCAGGATCACCTGCTGCACGCCGGCGGCCTGACGCAGCGAGTTCACCGAGTCCAACGTCCGGAACTGCACCTCGGATTCGCTGGGTATATGATAGACCTGCGGCAACGGGCGACCATCAGGACCCAACCGTATCGCGGATGTTGTACAAGCGGTCAGCATCAAGCCAAGAGCGAAGATAAACCCAAACTTCTGTAACATACATAAACCCTTTTGCCGTTGCCCTGATCTATCGGGTCTGGTGTGACAGATCAAACTCTCAGGCGCGCAAACCGGCAATCTAACGCCTATTTGAATTGCGACTGCGTCATTCTCGCCATATTATGCGCCCATATTTGGCTGACAGCCAAGAAAGGTACAATAGGTGGTGCGATGAAATATGGATTGGATAGGCGTCGTTTTCTGAAAACGTCTTGCGGGGCCGCGTTGGGCCTGACAGCCGCGCCTGTATGGGCTCAAAACACGGATGGAAGCACGGAATTCGAGCAAGCGGTTACCCCGGTCACCCGTCGCAATATCTCGAGCTTCCGGTCTTTGGACTGGGAACCCTATTTCGACAATCTGCGCAATGGGGCAATTCTGGTCGATATTACCTCTCGTGCCGCACATTACTGGAGCGCGGATGGCCAGACCTATAAGCTCTACCCGACATCTGTCCCCATGTCCGATGATCTGACGCGGCGTGGCCGTACCAAAGTGGTTCGCAAGGTCGAAGGCCCATCTTGGCGGCCGACCCCTGCGATGCGCGAACGCAACCCGGAATGGCCGGAATATGTGGCCCCGGGGCCGGACAATCCGCTGGGAACGCATGCGCTGTATCTCAGCTGGACCTATTACCGCATTCACGGCACCCATGACACGCGCAAGATCGGGCGGCGCTCGTCAAACGGCTGTATTGGCCTTTACAACGAACATATCTCAGAGCTGTTTTCACTGGCCAAAGTGGGCACGCAGGTTCTGCTGATCTGACGCCCTCAACAGATTGCACATATCAGGCGGGGAATTCCTCGCCTTTTTTAATCTTCTACTAGATCATAATGGCGGATGGTACGTGACTCGACGATCTCTTCCTCTGCTGGATCGATGTGTGGTGTTGTGTAATCTTCGCCAACAAAGGCCTTTAGTGCATCTAAATCCCGCCAGATCATGACAAAGCTGAACTCCCTCGGGCTTTCGGGCCGTGCAGCGCCAGGTAACACATCCACAATTCCATCCGTCCCCTTCATCAATGGAATCGCAGTTTCATGAAAGAAACGGCTGAATGCGTCTTCCTTGCCAGGTCGTGTTACCACCTGTAAAACTCGCATAATCATCGAAAACCCCTCCGTCTTGTCATTGTGACAGTGGGATTATAGCACAAACAGCGGGCCCAAAATCTTCCTGGTTGTCACCCCGTGCGGCTGATCGCTTCTGTCCCATTATGAACCAACCGCGTGGACCATGGGATCGGATTTCGCAGGGCGTGATGCGCCATACAGGCGCCTTCGGCCTCGTCTAACAAGTCGCGGATCCGGTCGGTGGGCTCAGGGCTTTCGATGATGACGTGGGTTTCAACATGTTCGGTTTCACCCTCTGTGGTGTAGCCCAGATCGCGCATCGTCCCCAGGTTGGTTTTGAACCGGACGCGCTGTTCCAGTTTCAGGCCGTCAACCTGGATTTTTCGGGCTGTCAGGATGTCGGTCAAATGGGTCATCAGGCAAAACCCGATCCCGGCACAGAAAAATGCCAGGGGCGGCGGCGCTGTGTCATCGCCCACCGGGGGCTGTTCGTCACAAAACATCCGAACCGGGCTAAAGCCGGGAATGTTGACTTGGACCGTCCCGGTTTTCTTTTGCTTGGTTCCGGCTTCGGCGGTCAGATTGACCTCAAATCGCAGCGGTTCGGGCGGGCGGGATTTTTTGAATGGGTCTGGGGTGAATTCTTGTGGGACGGGATGGTGATCAGACACCTCGCCCACTTGATAGAATTTCTGTTCCGACATCGCGCGCTCCATTTAATTGACAATGTCAATATTAAGAGAGCTCCAATCCGTGTCAAGACTGATGGCTTGGTTCGGGATTAGACCCAGCCGGACAGGTTCTGACGGACAATTCCGGCCAAAGCCGCGATATGGGCGTCATCCGCGTTCAGACAGGGAATATAGGTGAAGCTCTCGCCGCCGGCCTCGATGAAACTGTCACGAATTTCCTCGTTGATCTCTTCCAACGTCTCAATGCAATCGGCCGAAAAGGCCGGGGCGATCACCGCAATGTTCTTTTTGCCGGACTGTGCCAGCTGTGCGACCTCGTCCACAGTATAGGGCTTTAACCACTCTTCCGGGCCAAAACGGGACTGGAACGTTGTGACGATCTGATCATCGGCCCAGCCCAAGCGTTCTTTCAAAAGCCGAGAGGTCTTCTGACATTGGCAGTGATACGGATCGCCCTGCATCAGATAGCGTTCGGGCATACCGTGGTAGGAGGCGACCAGCAGATCGGGTTGATGATCCATTTTGTCATAGGCCGCCTGAACCGACCCGGCCAGCGCATCGATATAACCGGGATCGTCGAAATAGGCCGGAACAGTGCGCACGGCGGGTTGCCAGGGCGCATCTTTCAACGTCGCAAAGAAAGCATCATTTGCCGTCGCTGTCGTGGCCCCTGCATATTGCGGATAAAGCGGGAAAAACAAGATCTTGTCACATCCGGCAGTGATCATTGCGTCAACCTTGGATTTGGTCGACGGATTGCCGTAACGCATGCAGAATTCCACCATCACCTGATCGCCATATTCTTTGGTCAAAGCCTCGCGCAGCCCGTCGGTTTGGTCTCTGGCGATGGTCATCAGCGGGCTTTCACCCTTGTCCTCATTCCAGATCGATTTGTAGGCCGCGCCGGAACTGAAGGGCCGCTTGGTCAGGATAATGGCCTGCAGGATCGGCTGCCATTTCCAGGCCGGGTAATCGATCACCCGCTTGTCAGACAGAAACTCATTCAGGTAACGGCGCATCGACCAGTAGTCATAGCCATCCGGTGTGCCCAGATTTGCAATCAGAACGCCGATCTTGCGGGGCGGCAACTTGGGATGGTCCAGAGGAAGTGGCGATGTCATTGGGTTGCGTCCTGCTCGAATTGATTTGTGGCTGTCTAGTCGGTCTGGTCGGGGTTTGCACCCTCATCCAAAGGAATTTCTACGGCGTTCAGGGCATTTGCCAGACGGGCAGAGGCAGAACCGGGGCGTAGCGGTCTGGGTTGGCTGTCATCGGGGGCCCAACCGGTCAGCATGATGACCTCGAACGTGGCGGGCAGGCGGCCGTCAGGCAGACCGAATGCGGATTGATATCGGGTGGCAGCTTCGGCGAATAGGGCCTTCGGGGTGATATTTCTCATACGTGCTGACAGCGCATTGCCTTCGCCCATTGCCCTGAGATCATGCATCAGCCGGAACAAATCCGGGTAAGTGACATTTCGAACACCGGAATCGGCCACTGGCAGCGCAAAACCCGCGCGTTGCAACAGGGCACCCAGATCGCGGATTTCACCCATTGGCGCCACGCGGGGCGACAGGCCACCCAGGATTGTGGCCTCGGCCTCCGCCAGTGCGCCACGAAGCTCTGACAAAGTCTGCCCGCCGAAAAAGGCCGCAATGAGCAACCCGTCTGGTTTCAATGCACGTCTGCATTGCACTAGCTGCCCAACCGGATCATTGGCCCAGTGAAGTCCCATCATATGAATGACCAGATCATGAGCCCCTTCACGAAGGTTGAGGCGATCGTCATCCGCGACAATCACCGCATCGGGCAATCGGTTGGCCCAAACCTCGGGAAAACCGGTGACAATGGCGGGGTGCGTAAACGTTCTGTTAACCTCAATCAGTCTTTCCTCAATCTCATCAGCCACGTCGTGGTGCAGAAACAGCTCTGCACCGGTGGCTATTGCCCGCAACCGGTTGCGCAGAACGGCCTTGCGGTCTGTCAGTTCTGGCGGCGCGTTTGAGGTCGGAGAGGCAGAGGTGGTCATGTGTGGTCCTTTGAAGTCCACCCTATCTAGTAAGGATTGGTTATGATTCAAAGCCTGTTGCACCGACTTTTTCCACCACAATGCGTGGGATGCCCCTTGATCGTGGATCAGGATTTCGCTTTGTGTCCTGAGTGTTGGCAGTCTGTGGCGTTCATTCAGGGACTGATCTGTGATGCGTGTGGAACGCCGCTGCCGGGGGGGCACACGGGTCAGACCGAATATTGCGATGATTGCCTGCGTGTTGCACGGCCATGGGTGCAGGGGCGGGCGGCCCTTCTTTATCAGGATAAAGCCAGATCTTTGGTTTTGGCATTAAAGCATGGGGATCGCACGGATCTGGCGCGTCCTGCAGCGCGATGGATGGTGCGCGCCATAGGTAGTTTGATCGGGCCAAAGACGCTCATCGCACCGGTGCCGTTGCATCGAAACAGGCTCTTTCGGCGACGGTACAATCAGGCCGCTCTCTTGGCCCAGGGGCTAGCACATGAGACAGCCGGGCACGCTTGTGTCGACCTGCTGTTGCGGACCAGGCCGACCCCGGTTCTGGATGGGATTGGACGCGATGCCCGATTTGCCAGTTTGGCAGGTGCGTTTCAGATCACACCCCGGCACAGATCCTTGATTGTTGGGCGAAACATCCTGTTGGTCGATGATGTGATGACATCTGGCGCGACACTTTCCACAGCGGCAGAGGCATGCCTTGCAGCCGGGGCACAGAAAATTGATGTCGCAGTACTAGCGCGGGTGCCAAAAGATCACTAAATGCACCTGACTGCGCGATTCCAGACAGGTGCTTACATGCCATCGGTTACCATCTATACCTCCGCTTATTGCGGGTACTGCCATGCGGCCAAGCGTCTGTTGGCAAAAAAGGGCGCAAGCTTTGATGAAATTGACGTCGGGCGCGATGTTGGTAAACGTCAGGAAATGATGCGTCTGGCCGGTGGTCGTCACACGGTGCCACAGATTTTCATCAACGGGCGGCATATCGGGGGCTGCGACGAATTGTATGATCTGGATCGCAGGGGTAAGCTCGATACACAACTGACCGCCTGACCCCGGAACGGATATCCATGCGCATTGCCCTTCTGCAACTGAATTCCAGCGACCAGCCTGCGGATAATGTCGTGGTGGTGCAGGATATGATCCGGCAGGCGGCAGAGCAGGGTGCAACGTTCATCCTGACACCAGAGGTCACCAATTGTGTTTCCAACAGCCGCCGCCATCAACTAGACGTGCTGGCGCTGGAGGAGGAAGATCAGACCTTGCCCGCCCTGCGCGATATCGCGGCAGAGCTGGGCATATGGCTTTTGATTGGATCTCTAGGGTTGAAGACCCAAGATCCTGATGGCCGCTTTGCCAACCGTTCTTTCATGATCGCGCCTGATGGTGGGGTGGTTGCGCGTTATGACAAGATTCACATGTTTGATGTCGATCTCGGCGCCGGGGAAAGCTTTCGCGAATCCGATGGCTATCGCCCGGGATCACGCGCCGTTCTGGCCCAAACTGACTTTGGTGCGGTGGGAATGACCATTTGCTATGACGTGCGTTTTCCCCATCTTCACAGGACATTGGCCAAAGCAGGTGCCCGTATCTTGACCGTCCCGGCGGCATTTTCCCCCATTTCTGGTGCGGCGCATTGGCATGCCTTGTTGCGCGCCCGTGCCATCGAAACCGGGTGTTTTGTGCTGGCCCCGGCACAATGCGGCGCTCATGAGATTTCGACCGGCAGGCCGCGACGAACCTACGGTCATTCGCTCGTCGTCTCCCCGTGGGGGGAGGTTCTGGCCGACGCCGGAGAGGCGCCCGGCATTACAATCGTTGATCTTGACCTCTTGGACGTGGATAAGTGTCGTCAGAAAATCCCATCGCTGTCGCATGACCGCCCGTTCGAAGGCCCCTGATGTCTGAAACAACCGAAACGCTGGCCATCGCACTGTTTTCCGAAGTGCTGATGGCAGATCAGCTGGCCAGAACCCAGCTGACCAAGGCCCTGCCAAAGGGGATGGAGCTGTCGCATTTTTCGGTGCTGAACCATCTTGCCCACACGAATGAGGAAAAATCGCCGGCCCAATTGGCCCGGGCCTTTCACGTGACCAAGGGTGCAATGACGAACACTTTGTCGAAGCTTGAATGGGCGGGTCACGTTCATATTCGCCCCGATTGGGAAGATGCGCGTCGCAAGATGGTGGCCATCAGCCCCGCCGGGCGTCGGGCACGAGAGGCGGCATTGCGGGCCATCTCTCCGATCATCGATCAGGCAGTTCGCAATATCGGCGCAGATCGCGTGCGCGCCGCGCTTCCGGTGCTGCGCGAGCTTAGACGCGAAATGGATGTTTCTGAAAACTAAATCCCGCCCTCTTACATTGTTGGGATAACTACTTTTTGCCGATCTTGGGCTCTGATCCCGCAGCAATTCTGCGGATATTGGGCAGGTGTTTCGTGTAGACTAGCACGATCAGTGCGATGGCCAGCAAAATGCCTTGTGAATACCCGGCCCATAGCATCCAGAAGGGCGAGGCGGCCACCGCCACCAGTGCCGATAGCGATGAGATCCGAAAAACAACGGCGACCACCAGCCAGGTCAAACAGGTAAACAGACCAACAGGGAAGGACAGCGCCAGCAGGATACCCAGGCAAGTCGCAACCCCCTTGCCGCCATGAAATTTCAGCCAGACCGGATAAAGATGCCCCAGAAATGCGGCCAGCCCCGCCAATTGCGCGGCATCTTCTGCCAGCACGCAGCGGGCAATCAGAACCGCCACCGCCCCTTTGCCTGCATCGCAGATCAGTGTCAGGAAAGCCGCCAGTTTGTTGCCGGTGCGCAGCACATTTGTGGCCCCGATATTGCCAGATCCTATCTGGCGCAGATCGCCCAGCCCCATCAGCCGCGCTGTCACCATGCCAAAGGGCACAGATCCCAGCAGATAGGCCAGCACAGCGGTCAGTATCAGCATGGTCGGATCGGTCGTGATCGGGGGCATGTGCGGCGTCCTCAATGTCTTGTCGCAGGCAACCTAGCGCCTTCGCCCTGAATTCGGAATAGCCCAAATGCCCGGATTTACACGTTGATGCCATCGCAGAGCCTCTTGCAAATCCGGCGCTGGCCTGATCTTTTTGCCAAAACAGGCAGACCCATGACCCATCAGTTTCACACCCGCGTTTATTACGAAGATACCGATCTGGCCGGGATCGTTTATTACGCCAATTACCTGAAATTCATTGAACGCGCCCGGACGGAATGGGTGCACGGATTGGGGATCGATCAGACCGCGTTGAAGAATGAGGAAGGGATCGTTTTCGCCGTCCGCCGAGTGGAGGCCGACTATCTGTCGCCGGCACGCTTTGCCGATGATTTGACGGTGGTCACCACGATAGAGGCCGTTACAGGCGCGCGCATTGTTTTGCGGCAGGACGTGATGCGTGACGGTGAGGTCTTGTTTTCGGCCATCGTCACCCTTGTGGCCCTGTCTGAAACCGGTCAACCCGCCCGGCTTCCGGCGAATATCCGCCTGATTCTGCACTAGGCAGCGATTTCATCCGGCTTGACGCAGATTTGATGGCATTCCCCCTGTAACTAAGCTAAGTTGTGGATAAATACGCCGCATAAAGACGGCACAACAAAAGAGCAGGCAAATGGAAACCGAAATCCTTGGCGCGGCGTCGGAGATTGATTTCTCCATGTGGGCGCTGTTTGCGCGGGCGACACTGATCGTAAAGCTCGTGATCCTGATGCTGATCGCGGCCTCTTTCTGGTCTTGGGCGATTATCATCCAAAAGCATAAAAACTACCGGGCTGCCCGCACAGAGGCGAGCGTCTTTGACCGCGCTTTCTGGTCGGGTGATCCACTTGACGAATTGTTTGACCAAATCGGCCCCGACCCGGGCGGCGCGTCACAAAAGGTTTTTGCGGCGGGCATGTCGGAATGGCGGCGCAGCCATCGTGAAGGTGGAGAGATGATCGCGGGCGCACAGGCCCGGATCGACCGATCGATGGATGTGGCAATTGCCAAGGAAAGCGAAAAACTGATCAGTGGCCTGCCGTTTCTGGCCACGGTCGGGTCGACAGCACCCTTCGTTGGTCTTTTCGGTACGGTCTGGGGCATCATGAATGCCTTCATCGAAATTGCCGCCCAGCAAAACACCAATTTGGCCGTTGTGGCCCCGGGGATTGCAGAGGCGCTGTTTGCCACTGGCCTTGGCCTTCTGGCCGCGATCCCGGCAGTGATTTTTTATAACAAACTCTCCTCTGATGCCGACCGGCTGGTTGCAGGCTACGAGGCCTTCGCCGACGAATTTTCCACGATCCTCTCGCGTCAGTTGGACAGTTGAGATGGGCGCAGGTGTCATGAAATCTGGTGGGGGTGGCGGTAGCCGCCGCCGTCGTTCGGGCCGGGGTCATCGTCATCAGGCGATGAGCGAAATCAACGTCACGCCCTTTGTCGATGTGATGCTGGTGCTGCTGATCATCTTCATGGTGGCGGCGCCGCTCTTGACCGTGGGCGTGCCGGTCGAACTGCCGGAAACCTCGGCAGGCGCGTTGCCCGCAGAACAAGAGGAACCCTTGACCATCACGCTGACCGCCGATGGCCGGATGTTGATCCAGACCGCAGAAACCCCACGCGACAATCTGATTGCCAAGCTGCGGGCCATCGCGTCGGAGCGTGAGGGTGACAAGGTCTTCATTCGCGCCGACGGCGCTATTCCTTATGAACAGGTCGTGCAGGTGATGGGGGCGCTGAACGCGGCCGGGTTCAACAATATCGGGCTGGTCACGGATATCGGCGGCCCGACGCTGGACGGTCAAGACGGCTGAGGCAGGCACGTGCGCACGGGCTATATCATCTCTGGCATCGGGCATCTGGCCCTGATCCTGTGGCTGATTTTCGGCGGCCTGTTTTCGCATGTCGAGGATGCAGAATTCACCGCTGCTGATGTGTCGATCCTTTCAGAGGCTGAATTCGCCGCACTGACCGATCCCAACACACGCCCCGCACCGGAATTGTCGCAGGAGGTTGTGACGCCCGCAGAACCCGAAGAGGCTGAGACACCAGAAACGCCCGAGCCTGATCCGGTGCCCGAAAGCACCGATGCCCCAGAAGTGCCCGACACAACGGAACAGGCCGAGCCGCCCGATGTGTCCGATCTGGCCGCACTGCCCGAACCGGAAATCGTAGAAGAAACGCCAGAGCTGCTCCCCTCACCGGATGAGGCCGACAGCCAAACCCCGATCTTGCCCGATGATGGCGCGCCTCAGCAGGCCGATCGCGTGGCGCCAGAGGCGGTGCCGCTGCCAGAGCCCGATGTGGATGTCGGCGACACGGTGCAACCTGCGCTTAGCCCAGATGCCACTCAATCCGCTCAGGCAGAGGCACAAGACGCCACCGCGCCCGAGGCGGCCACTACAGAAATCGTGACAGAGGCCGAAGAGGAAGAGACGGGTCTGGCATCTTCCCTGCGTCCTCTGTCGCGTCCACAGCGCCCGTCCCGCCCAGAGCCTGAACCGGACCCAGAGCCGGAAACCGAACGCGATCCGCTGGCCGATGTGATCAACAACGCAGTGGCCGAAGCCAATGATCAGACAGAGGAACCGCGCGTGGCCTCCGGCCCACCCCTGACCCGTGGCGAACGCGAGGGCCTGCGGCTAGCTGTGCAGCAATGCTGGAATGTTGATGTCGGGTCCGAGGCGGCAAATGTCACGGTTGTGATTGGCTTATCGATGGGCCGTGATGGCAAAGTGGTCAGCAACTCATTACAGCTGGTCTCCAGCAGCGGTGGCACTGGACGCGCGGTTGATACGGCCTTTCAGGCCGCCCGCCGGGCGATCCTGCGCTGCCAGCGCGACGGCTATAATCTGCCGATCGACAAGTATGACCACTGGCAAGAGATTGAAATTACCTTCAACCCTGAGAATATGAGGACCAGATGAGATTATTTAAGAAACTGACCTCGCTTCTGGCGGCTGCGCTGATCTTCAGCGTGCCAGCCACATTTGTTGCTGCGCAAAGCAGCGGCCCCCTTCGCATTGAAATCACCGAAGGGGTGATTGAACCGTTGCCCTTTGCACTGCCGGTCTTCGTGTCTGAAAATGCGGCATCGGGTCAAATGGCACAGCAAATCTCTCAGGTGGTTGCGGCGGATTTGGCTGGCACCGGGCTCTTTCGCCAGATCGGCAGTGAGGCATTCATTGGGCAGGTCCGCAATTTTGATGCGCCTGTACAATATGCCGATTGGCGCGCGATCAACGCACAGGCCCTGATCACCGGTTCGGTCAATGTCAGCGCCTCTGGTCGGGTATCTGTCAAGTTCCGCCTCTTTGATGTCTTTGCCGGTCAGGAAATGGGCGCAGGCCTGCAATTGGGCGGCCCGGCAGACAGTTGGCGGCGGTTGGCGCATAAGGTGTCGGATGCGGTTTATTCCCGGATCACCGGTGAAAGCCCTTATTTCGACAGCCGCGTGGTTTATGTTGCGGAGACAGGCCCCAAGAACGCGCGGCAAAAGCGATTGGCGATCATGGACTATGATGGCGCCAATATTCAGTACCTGACCGATGATTCCTCGATCGTTTTGGCACCACGCTTTTCGCCCAACGGCGACCGGGTGCTCTATACCTCTTACGAAACTGGCCTGCCGCGTATCTATCTGATGGATGTGCGCACGGTGCAACGCCGGGCTTTGGACGATCAGCGGGGCACGATGACCTTCGCCCCGCGTTTCAGCCCCGACGGCAATTCTGTGGTCTATTCGCTGAGTGCTGGCGGCAATACCGATATCTATCTGCTGAATCTGAACTCCGGCCAGCGCCAACGCCTGACCTCAGCCCCGTCCATCGAAACCGCGCCCAGCTTTTCGCCAGACGGCACCCGGATCGTGTTTGAATCAGATCGTTCTGGCGCGCCGCAGCTTTATGTCATGCCAACAGGTGGCGGCGAATCGCGCCGCATCAGCTTTGGCGAGGGGCGCTACGGCACACCGGTTTGGTCCCCACGCGGGGACATGATTGCATTTACCAAGCAAAATGCGGGCCGTTTCCATATCGGCGTGATGCGCTCCGATGGCAGTGAGGAACGCCTGCTAACGGCCTCTTTCCTGGATGAGGGACCGACCTGGGCTCCAAACGGGCGGGTTTTGATGTTTATGCGCGAAACTGCCGGATCGGGAGGCGCGCCGTCGCTTTATTCCGTTGATATTTCGGGGCGTAACTTGCGTCGGGTAAACACAGGCGGGGCCGCGTCTGATCCGGCCTGGTCGCCGTTGCTGCCTTAAGTTTCCAAACACCTTAGGTGGTGATAGAATGCAAATCAAACGAGCAGAGACATATAAAGGGCAATGACCATGAAACATCTGATCAAAGCGACCATGCTGGTCGCCGCACTGGGCCTCGCGGCCTGTACCGACCCCGCACGTTTTGGCAGTGGTGGCGGAGGCGGCGCTGATGCCGGGGCTGGCATCGGCCAGTTCGGTGATCCGTCCGATCCAAGTTCCATCGCCTACTTCAACCAATCCATCGGCGACCGTGTGCTTTTTGCCGTGGATCAAAGCACGCTGGATGACGAGGCGCGCATCACATTGAACGGCCAGGTGGACTGGTTGAACGTCAACCCAGAATACACGGTGCGGATCGAAGGTCACGCAGACGAACAGGGCACACGGGAATACAACCTCGCGCTGGGCGCACGCCGTGCCAACGCCGTTCAGGAATACCTGATCTCGCAAGGCGTCGCCGCCAACCGCTTGCACACCGTATCCTATGGCAAAGAGCGTCCGTTAGAAATTTGTTCGGATGAAAGTTGCTATCGTCAGAACCGCCGGTCTGTATCGGTGGTGACGGCAGGTATCCCATCTAGCTAGGAGGCCGCTATGATCCGTTCCTTTGCCGTGATTGCGGCACTGATCCTGACCGCTCCGGCAGCCATCGCCCAGTCCCGCGATGAAACCCTGGCGGATATTCGTCAGGAACTGTCGGTGCTTTATGTCGAGGTGCAGCGCCTAAAACGCCACCTGTCGACAACCGGTGCGCCGCAAACGGCGGTTGGTGGGGTGACGCCTTTGGAACGGATTGATGCGATTGAGCGCGAATTGCAACGCCTGACCGCCAAGGCGGAAGAGATCGAGTTCAACGTGAACCAGATCGCCACGCGCGGTGGCAATCAGATCGGTGATCTGGAATTCCGTCTGTGTGAACTCGAAGCAAACTGCGACATCGCCGATCTGTCTGATAGTACGACGCTGGGTGGGGTTGATGTTGGCACCGCGCCAGCGATCGCGACGCCAACCGGTGGGGCGGAGCTTGCCGTGGGCGAGCAGGCCGATTTTGACCGGGCCGCGGCGGCACTTGAAGGCGGTGATCTTGTCTCCGCCGCTGAACAATTTGCGACCTTCGCGCAAACCTACCCTGGTGGCCCGCTAAGTGCAGAGGCGCATTTCCTGCGGGGCGACGCATTGGAACAGCTTGGGCAGACGCAAAATGCTGCCCGGGCCTATCTGGACAGCTTTTCAACCGCCCCCAATGGCGCGCGCGCGTCGGATGCCCTGTTCAAGGTCGGCACGACTTTGGCCGCCCTTGGTCAGACATCGGATGCCTGCCAGATGTTCGATCAGGTCGGCATTCGGTTTCCGGGCACCGAGGCAGAGCTGGAAGCCCGCGCCGCACAGGTTGAGTACAACTGCCTGTGAGTGAGAAGTTTCCTGTGTCAGAGGGGCAGGACGCTCTTTTGCTACATGTGGTCCAGTCGACCTTTTCACCTGATACTCCAAGTCGTGTTGGCGTGGCCGTATCAGGCGGTGGCGACTCCATGGCTTTGCTTCACTTGATGCACCGCGCCGCCCCACATTCGGGCTGGCAGGTTTTCGCGGTGACGGTCGATCACGGATTGCGGCCCGAAGCTGCTGACGAAGCCATTATTGTCGCTGATTTCTGTGCCGAGCATGATATCCCGCACGACACCGTGAAATGGACAGATTGGGACGGCACGGGCAACCTTCAGGATCAGGCTCGTCGCGCACGGTATCGATTGATCACCGACTGGGCCAAGCAAAACCATCTCAGCCATATCGCGCTGGGCCATACCGCTGACGATCAGGCCGAAACCTTCCTGATGCGCATGGCCCGGTCAGCCGGCATTGACGGGCTCGCCGCGATGCGGGGCAGGTGGGTGGAGGACGACCTGACCTGGGCGCGGCCATTACAGTCAGCATCGCGCCAGGAATTGCGGGCGTATCTGAAGCGCAACGATGTGCCATGGGTTGATGATCCCTCAAACGAGGACACGCGGTTTGACCGGGTGAAGGCACGTCAGGCACTGGCGGTATTAAAACCGTTGGGCATTACGCAGGGAGTTTTGAACGATATTGCCCTGAACCTGTCCTCTGCCCGCATTGCATTGATTTCAACCACCGCTGATTTTGCGCGGCGACATTGCAGTCAGAAGGGTGGCGATTTGGTGTTAGCGCGCCAGCCCATGATCCAGCTGCCTTTTGACATCTTCCGACGGCTGGTGACCAAGGCGCTGCTGTGGGTCAGCGGGGCTGACTATGCACCGCGCGCCAACACGTTGCAAAACTTGCACCACGCCATTTTGATCGCTGACAAACCCCGCACGCTTGCCGGATGCCGGATCACCATCAGCGATGATCAGGTTCGGATCGCACGGGAATTCAATGTTGTGCGTGATTTGTCCTGCGCGACAACAGATAATTGGGATGGACGCTGGCAACTCGCCGGTCCCCATGATTCTGATCTGACCATTCGCGCCTTGGGGGCAGAGGGGTTGAAAGGCTGCCCCAACTGGCGTGATACCGGCCTGCCGCGCGCGTCTTTGATCGCCTCGCCCGCTGTCTGGCAGGCTGAAAAACTGATCTCTGCACCTCTCACCGGGCTGGAAAACGGCTGGCAGGCCAATCTTGCCCCATCGCGAAACAATTTCGTGCGGTTTGTCTTATCGCATTGAACATGTGCCCGGGCATCTCTATTTTAACTGGATGGCGGCTGTGTTATGCGCAGCCCCAACCGGATTTTATGGAGAATCTCCTTGGGCAATAACGCACGCAATATCGCCTTCTGGGTCGTGCTCTTTCTGCTGATCCTTGCGCTGTTTAATCTGTTCAGCGGTGGCAGCGGGTCAGTCAACAACCGCACGGTCAGCTATTCAGATTTCATCGCACAAGTTGATGATGGCAATATCGCTGCCGTCACATTGGATGGGGAACGGGTCAGTTTCCGTGGGGCAGATGGCAATACCTATTCCACAATCAAACCGGGTGACGCTGATCTGACAGATTACCTGATCGAAAAGAACGTCGCCGTAGATGCCAAACAGCAGGAACAATCGGGGCTGGCCTCGATCATCATGACCTTCTTGCCGTTTATCCTGCTGATCGCGGTCTGGATCTATTTCATGAACCGGATGCAGGGCGGCGGCAAAGGCGGGGCCATGGGCTTTGGTAAATCCAAGGCCAAATTGCTGACGGAACGTGCGGGCAAGGTCACTTTTGACGACGTCGCCGGGATTGATGAAGCCAAGGAAGAACTGGAAGAGATCGTCGAATTTCTGCGCGACCCGCAAAAATTCAGCCGCCTGGGTGGCAAGATTCCTAAGGGCGCGCTGCTTGTCGGCCCTCCGGGCACTGGTAAAACCCTGCTGGCCCGTGCGATCGCGGGGGAGGCTGGCGTGCCCTTCTTCACCATCTCGGGCTCTGACTTTGTGGAAATGTTTGTGGGTGTTGGTGCCTCCCGTGTTCGCGACATGTTCGAACAGGCCAAGAAAAACGCCCCATGTATCGTCTTCATTGACGAGATCGATGCCGTGGGCCGCCACCGTGGTGCCGGCTATGGCGGCGGCAATGACGAACGTGAACAGACCTTGAACCAACTTCTGGTCGAAATGGACGGGTTCGAGGCCAATGAAGGCGTGATCATCATCGCGGCCACCAACCGTAAGGATGTATTGGATCCCGCACTGCTGCGCCCCGGCCGGTTTGACCGTCAGGTCACCGTTCCGAACCCGGATATCAAGGGCCGCGAGAAAATCTTGGGCGTTCATGCCCGCAAAACGCCGCTGGGCCCGGATGTGGACCTGCGCATCATCGCCCGTGGTACGCCCGGCTTTTCCGGTGCCGATCTCGCCAATCTGGTGAATGAGGCGGCCCTGACAGCTGCCCGCATCGGCCGCCGTTTTGTCACGATGGAGGATTTTGAATCCGCCAAGGACAAGGTAATGATGGGGGCCGAACGTCGGTCCATGGTCCTGACGCAGGAGCAGAAGGAAAAAACCGCCTATCACGAAGCGGGCCATGCCATTGTTGGCCTGAAACTCCCCAAATGTGATCCGGTCTACAAAGCCACGATTATTCCACGTGGTCCGGCGCTGGGCATGGTGGTGTCCCTGCCTGAGGTGGACAAGCTTCAACTCTTCAAGGACGAGGCCGAACAAAAGATCGCCATGACCATGGCGGGTAAGGCAGCGGAAATTCTGAAATATGGGCCGGACTCGGTCTCCAGTGGCCCCGCAGGTGACATTCAGCAGGCCAGCCAGATGGCCCGTGCCATGGTGATGCGCTACGGTATGTCCGATCTTGTCGGCAACATCGATTATTCAGAGGCCCATCAGGGCTACCAGGGCCAGACGGCGGGGTTCTCTGTGTCGGCCGCGACCAAGGAATTGATCGAACAAGAGGTCAAGCGCCTGATCGACGAAGGCTATGACCGTGCCCATAAAATCGTCTCTGAAAACGAAGAAGAGTTCGAACGCCTGGCACAGGGTCTTCTGGAATATGAAACCCTGACCGGAGAAGAGATTCAGCGTATCTTGCGCGGGGAGCCACCACATGTCGACCCAGATGATGAAAATGGCTCCGACGAGGGCAGCGCACCATCGGTGACAGCCATTCCAAAGACCAAACCCAAGGCCAAGCCCGGCGGGGATATGGAGCCGACACCGACAGCGTGATCCCTGGGATCGTCAGAAAACTAAAAAACCGCCGCTGCGAATCAGCGGCGGTTTTTGATTCTGGACGCATCTAATCGGAACATCTCGCAAGATTTTCTAGGCTCGGCCCCCTGGTTTTATAGGCTTATCCGTGATCCATTCCACCTTAGGAAATGAATTGCACCAAATGCGAAATTCTCGCGCTTGGTTTCGACGGTTCCGGGGGCAGAAATGTCGGAAATACGGTGCTGCGGCGTTGCCAATATCGGTATGCACTCGGTATGCATAGGTCGACAATCGGCACGGCCGGGACACGAAAATCAGGGGATCCTATATATGAGTTACAAGTCTGACATTGAGATAGCTCGCGAGGCTGTCAAGCGTCCGATCATTGAGATTGGGGAGAAGCTTGGGATATCGAGCGACAATTTGCTGCCTTACGGGCATG